>JBEKNG010000073.1:0-12716 GCA_049523075.1 Paraburkholderia sp. | reverse complement strand
CACCGCAACCGCCATGGCATCGGGGACGTTCACCTTGAAGCGGCGATTCGGCAACATGAATTCATGCTCGCCTTTCACATCTTCCAGATGCCAGCGGTCCGCAGGAAAAACCGGCATGGTGACCTGAAGACAGGTGTGATTCGACAAATCGTCAATGGTCTGCGGCACGCCGTGAATCTCGAGATACTTTGGAGACGCGCACAGAATGCTGTAGAACGTGCCGAGTCGCCGCGAGATGTAGGCGGAGTCGGGCAACGCCCCCTGGGTGACCCGTAAGGCCACGTCGTAGCCCTCTTCCAGCAGGTCGGGAACATTCTGCGAGAGCGTGAGATCCACGGTGACTGCGGGATAACGTTCCTGGTAGGCCGCAGCCGCGGGGACCACATAGTTTTGCCCCAGGCTCGTCAACGCGTGAACTCGCAGCGTCCCCACCGGCTTCGCATGCGCGTTCGATGCCTCAGCTTCTGCCTCCACAACCGACGCGGTGATCACGCGGCAGCGTTGCAAATACCGCTCGCCTGCCTCTGTCAGCGCAATGCGCCGCGTCGTGCGGTTGAGCAAGCGGGTACGCAGATGAGATTCGAGTTCGGAAATCGCCCGGGACACATTGCCCGTGGTGCTGCCAAGTTGATTGGCCGCCGCCGTAAAGCTCCCCGCCTCGGCCACTTCGACGAAAATCTTCATGTTGCGGAGAGTGTCCATACTGCGGCCTGCCGATAGTCTTATTCCAGTTGATACGCTCAGGCAGCGAGACGTTTGAGAGACTGTTGAATGTTGGCGGCCGTTGCGTAGCCCGCGCTGATCTGGCCAATCTTCCCGTCCAGCTGGACAAAAACCGATGGGAACCCCGACACGCCCAACCGGCGAGTCTGCTCGAAATCCGTATGAGCCGCCTGTAGCGCTTCGTCCGAAGCCCAGACAGCAAGGAACGCCCTGGCATCGACATCGAACCCCGCAGCCTTCAACGCCGCTGCTCCGACCTCCGCCAGAACCGCACCGTCAGTGGTATCAGCTCCATCCACGTAGAACGCCCGCTGGAATGCGGAGAGGACCTTCAACAGATTGACCGAAGGTTCGATCAGACGGGCCGTGACGACGGCGCGACAGACCGGCTCACTGTCATAGAAGAAGTTCTTTCGCGCGAGCAACGCTTCACGATTGAATTGCGCGCCGCTCATTTGTTCGACGCGAGCCCAATGGGTCAGGCGAAACTGCTTGCCCGCGTCATCCAGAATCCTGGTGGAACCTGCGGAAAGGCCACCCATCACGACCTGTACTTCAAGGTCGGGCAGGGCTTCTACAATCGTCTTCATCTCCTGGCTAAAGCCATAGCACCAGGAGCACATCGGGTCGGCTACAAGTATCAATTTCATCGTGACTTCCAGTTAAATTGCTCTGTTGTGGGTCGCATCTGTGGGCACGACTATAGGATCGAACCTTGATGCCACCAAGCTGCCTGGCCTCAATTCACTTTTTACATCGTGTAACCAAGGTCGGAGGCATACTGTGGCACCGCTACTTCGCGGCAAATTCCGCCAAAACGATACTGCCTAATTCATCGAGTATTTCGGCGTATGGACGCGGCGTGACCTTCGGATTCAGCGCAACGTGATTAACCCCCGCGTCTCTCGCTCGCGCGAGAAGGTCCCGCAGCGCACGACTACCGATCGCAAATCCGCCTCTGATGCGCCTGAACGCATACTGAGGATTGGGGTGAAGATAAAGAAATCCGCCAAAGGCAAGCGGCTTGCCACTTCTGTCGTTCCCAGCATGTGACGCCAGGTCCCGCCAATCTTTTCCAAAATCATTCAGTTTGTCTGGATCGGGCACGAAGCCGAGGTAACCATCCATGTTGTCGGCAATCCATTCCAGGCTCTGCTGCGAACGTCCAACCGCAATGGCCGGCGTGCGACCGTACGGTGGCTTGGGCAACAGATCCAAGGAGCCATCGCTTTCGCCGAAACGAGCGGAACTGAATCGTGGGAATGAACGTTCGCCGACCTTCCTGTAAACGCCGAAGGCATCTCTGAAGCGCTCGCCCCGTGTGTCGAAATCAATGCCGAAAATCGGATACTCAGGTGGGCGGTCGCCGGACGACATCCCGACAACAAGCCGCCCGTCCGTCAATTGATCCAGCGAATTGATCTGCTTGGCCAGCAGCAGCGGCTCGCGCAACGGCAGCACAATGCCTGCGGTGCCGAGCGTGATGTTGCGTGTGGCCGCAGCCAGATGGGCAATGTAGATCAGCGGGTCGAAGATCTGCCCAACGTCGCCATACGCCGGGTCGAAAAATGGAATGTCCCGCGCCCACAAGGCGGCAACCCCAATTTCTTCTGCCTTCTGCGCCATCGCGATGTGATCTCGCATGGTGGGTTGCGGAGACTGCGGATGCGTTTCGAGCGGCAGGATGAGACCAACCGTCAGTTCGCCTTCGCGGAACACGCGGTTGTATCCGGGATGTGAATCGATACGAGTGACGTCGGGGGCCGGTTCTCGCTCGGTAAGGGGTAGTGACATGTCCATGGCATTTCCTTAGGGTCTCGAATCAGGGTACTGATTTTTCCGACCAGGTGAAATGCAGCACTGCTAAAAACACTTGATACATCGAATCAAGAATGGCGGACATTCGCTCTTCGACCAAAGCTCGTGTTGGCCGGCGCAGGGGCCGCCGTGGCTCAACAAGAACATAGACCGTCGGACCGTGGATCTGAGTCGTGTGTACCTGCTGTAACTCAGCGGCGCTTAAGCGGGCGATGAGTCGCGCACCGGTTCGATTCGTCAGGAGAAAGATTGGCTGCTACATCTCCGGTCACGCCGCCCGGTGAAGGTGACCTTGAAGCGTCATGGCAACAGGAAATATCGAGCGCAATATGTAGCGATAAGTGCGAGCATTGCTTACTATAAGAAAGTATCGGCCTGAGGTTACCGTCACGAACTTTTCAAAGACTGCGCGATGAAACACGAAAGCGTTGGGGCGGGAAGTGAATCATTGCGAGACTCGCTCGTTTATGTGGTCGACGACGATGAGTCTATTCGAGGCTCGCTGACCACCCTGCTCATGTCAGTGGGAATTCACGTGCGGGCATTCGAGTCGGCCGACGATTTTCTGGACGCGGAGATGCCGGACGTCCCAAGCTGTCTCATTCTCGACGTTCGGCTGCGAGGCGCGAGCGGTCTGACCCTGCAGCAGGAGCCATTTAAAGAAAGTGTTCGGTGTCCGATCATATTTCTGACCGGGCACGGCGACATTGAAATGTCCGTCAAGGCAATGAAGGCCGGTGCTTTCGATTTCATGACAAAGCCGTTCAAGGACCAGGATCTGATCGATACAATCGCCGCAGCCCTTAAAAGGGATAGCGAATTGAGACGCCAGCAAAGGATCGTTGCGGGCATTCGCCAAACTTACGACTCCCTGACATCGCGCGAGCGGGAAGTCATCCGGCTGGTCGCCGATGGACTGTTGAACAAGCAGATCGCCGACCTCCTGTGTCTCAGCGAGGTGACGGTCAAGATCCATCGGGCGCAAGCGATGCACAAGCTGAATGCAGGCTCTGTGGCCGATGTCGTCAAGAAATTACAGCAAGTGCCGACGGTCCAGCAAGGCGCCCGGTAGACGTTTCTGCGTTTCGCCTCACTGCCACTCCATCTTCAGCGCCGGACCGGCCCCGGCTAATACGAACTGTCACTAAAATCATTCGAAGGTCTTATTGTCGCCTTGTCTGCAGGCTTGTAATTTGTCTATAGGATTCACCTTTTGAATCCATTAGATGCCCAGCGGACTCGAGATGAAATCACAGCGCTCTGCTGCAGTTATTGGGGTAGTGGACGATGACGAATCCGTCCGCATGGCGATATCCAGTTCGCTTCGCTCGGCAACCTGGAAGGTCATTGCCTATTCATCCGCCAGCCATCTCCTAGGTGATACGCGCCGGTCGCAACTGAAGCTGGTCGTCGCGGATATCCACATGGCGGGCGTGGACGGTTTTGGGCTGCTCGAGTCGATCAACCTATGGAAGCGGCCAGTTCCTGTCATTTTCATTACCGCCTACGAGACGCAGGAGCTTCACGATAGGGCCAAAGCCGGCGGCGCCGCCGGTTTCTTCTCCAAACCAGTGGACGACGCGGAACTGCTCGCGCTGATTGGCGAAATCCTGCGGAAGTAACCTGAGCGACGCGCTCTCGCGCAAGCCCGGAAGAGGTCGACGAAGGTCCGTCACGCCGCCGCTTGCTCAAAGCATCCGAACGTATTAGATGAGCATGCGACTGAACAACGCATCACACCACATCGGACGATAGAATCGCGCGCCGTTCGCGCTTACCCTTCAATCCAGTCTCTTCGTGTATTTACCTGCGAGGTGCAAGATGGATCAGCTTTACATGTTGCGTGCATTCGTTGCGGCCGCGCGGTACCAAAGTTTCAGCAAGGCCGCCGATTCCTTGAATGTGACCACCGGCTCAATATCGAAAGCGATCGCCAAACTCGAGGGTTGCATCCAGACAAGGGTCTTGCTCAGGACGACCAGGTCTGTCTCGTTGACTGAAGCGGCGCAGCCCTACTATCTGAGCTGCTGCCGTTTGCTCGAAGAACTCGATGAAGCAAACCGTCGCATTTCTCAGGAGCATGAAGTCAATGGTGGAAGGCTGCGGCTTGTCGTGCACCCTATGCTGATGAGCGAAACGTTCTCCCGATTGGTGCGGCGCTATCGCGCCATTGCACCCGATGTGAGTCTCGTTGTTTCTGTTCAGGACGGCGCCACGAATCTGTACGACGGCCGGTTCGATATAGCGATTCTTCCGCCACATCTTGTGGAGCAATCCGCCGTCATTCGCCGGACGCTATCCAGGTCGCCGCGCATTCTCGTCGCTTCACCCGCTTATCTGGAGCAGTACGGTACGCCGGAAACCGCTTCGCAGCTTGCCAATCACTTTCTGCTGGTCGACCCCGAGTCGAGGAAGAAGAGCCCGGATTTCGTCGATCTACATGAGAGTGGCCGACGAGTGAGTGTGTCTCCGATGTCGTCGATGGATGGCAACGAAGTGCTGCTGCGGGCCGCGGCGCTAACCGGGACCGGCATTGCCACGTTACCTGAAACCATGATTCGCGAAGATATAGACATGGGACATCTCGTGCACATCTTGCCGGCGTGCACGACGTCGGACAGCAACGTTGAAATATGTCTCTTCTATTCGCACCGGGAACTGCTCCCGGCGAGGCTCAGGACCTTTGTCGATTTCTGCGCCGAGTTTTTCAGAGCGCCGGCCCGGCCTGTTGTCGATCAACCATTCAGGATTTCGCAACCGATGAACCGTAACAAAGACTTCGAAACGATGTCATGACGCGCTGTCTTGACGTTTCATCAGCCTATATCGCGTTTCGCCTGATCGTTGCCCGAATGCGACCCGTTGCCTTGCACAGGCAACGTGAACTGGAAAGTGGCGCCCCTGGGTGAGTTCGACGTCACCCCTAAGCGCCCTCCGTGACTTTCCACGATCGTGCGGCAGATCGGCAGTCCCATCCCGAGGCCGTCGGATTTGGTCGTAAAAAATGCCTCAAAGACGCCTTCCGGATGATCGACGTCAAGGCCTGGTCCAGAATCCTGCACAGTAACGCAGACTTCGTTGGAGTCGGTCGTCGCGGTTCGGATCAAAAGCGTTCGCTCGCCGACGTTAGTTGCGCTCATCGCTTCAAGGGCGTTGATCATCAGATTGAGCATCACTTGCTGCAGTTGTACCCGATCGCCCTGGATCTGCGGTAATCCATCCATCAGTTGGACGGCGAGTTCGACATCGTGCCTACTGGCCTCACTTCGCATGAACGCGATCAATTCGAGAATCGTTTCGTTGATGTCGAGGCCATCTTTTCGCCGCGGTTCCTTTTTGAAGAAGGCGCGGGTTCGGTCGACGATGTTATTGGCGCGCTCGCCATCCGCGACAATCCGAGTGAGCGCCTGACGGGCTTCGCGGAGATTGGCCGGGCTGGCCGCCAGCCAGCGCAAGGCCGCACTGGCGTAGGCAATCGTTGCGGTGATGGGTTGCTTCACTTCATGAGCAATCGATGCCGATAACTGGCCCATCGTTGCCACGCGGTTTGAATGCGCCAGCGCCATCTGGAGTTCGAGATAGCGTCGTTCGCTGTCGCGCACTTCCTGTTGCGCACGCTTCTGGTCAGTCAGGTCGATGATGAAAGCGACGCCCTGCCCCACGCGGTCGCCAAACGCTGCCGGCCCAATCAGCACGGGCACCCGGCGGCCATCCTTGCGGACGTATTCTTTCTCGAAGGGCGTGGCGCTTCCGGTAGCCTTCAATTCGGCCTTCGCCAGTTCGTCGCGTTCACGCCACTCAGGCGGCGTCAGATCGGGCCAGCGGATACGCCCTGAGAGGAGATCTTCCCGGCTGTAATCCACAATGCGCAGAAAAGCATCGTTGGCTTCGACGACGTTGCCTTCAAAGTCCCAAATGTGGATGCCGATGATGTTGGAGTCTACCAGGCGCCTAACCTTTGCTTCGCGTTCCTGAAGATCGGCATAAAGACGGGTGTTCTCGAGCGAAATAGCCGCCTGTGACGCGAGCAAATCGAGCAACGCCGAACGGCGCGCGGTAAAGACATGCGAAGTGGCCGTGTTCTCGAGATACAGCAGGCCGCCGAGCTTGCCCTGTCTGACAAGAGGCAGGCAGAACAGGGAACGAGTCGCTCCGCTTGCCACGTAGGTGTCCTGGGAGAACATACTGGGTGCCCAGGCATCGTCGATGATGACACTCTTTTGCGTGTGAATCACGTAACGCAGAATGGCGGCAGGGACGGCGGAATGGGCAAGCGGTTGCCGGCTCAACTCGATCCCGTTCCCATTGACGCGCGCCTCTGCTTCGATCTGGTAGCCGTCCGGCTGCTGCGGCACGACTAAAAGGCCACGATCGGCGCCGGCGATCTGCAGCGCGATCGTCATCAGGCGCTCGATCAGGCCGGTCAGTTCGATCTCGCTGGAAAGGGCTTGAGACGCCTTGAGCAGCGTCGCCGCGTCGAACTGCCGCCAATCGAAGCTCAGTGTCGACGTCGTCTCACTCGCGCCCTGATTGGCGAGGTGGGGGAATTGCTCGTCGAACTGCGCGACTTTGCCGTCCGCGCCCCAGAAGGCGAAGCAATCACGCGCGTTGCGCAAGTACGCATCGGCGCTCGTCCTGAGACCCATGCCGAGATAGAAGCGGCCGGCAAGTTCGTTGGCGATGCCTTCGTGGTGTTGAAAGCCGTTTTCGTGAGCGGAGTGGACCGCCTCTTCATAGAGGCGCATGGCGTCGAGATCGCGGCCCTCCAGACGCGCGAGCTCCGCGCAGACCAGCGCGTAGCGGTTCTGATAGTTCTCTGGGCAGTGCTCGCCCCACATTGCGAACTTCTTGAGTTTCGCTGCAAGAATGCGCCCGTAGACTTGCTGCTGCTCCACGGATGCCTCCGGGTAGAGCGCCGTCAAGGTGAGCGCATAAAAGAAGTGATAGGTGGCTTCGATTGACAGTGCCATGACAGAACTGAGGACCGCCTCCGCCTGATCCGCAGCCGCCAGTGCGTCGGCATACCGGCCATCAAGGAAGGCAAGCATGACCTTGATGATGCGATAGACCCCGATAGCACAGCCGAAATTCGATTTGATGATGGCCTCGGAGCAGGCTGCCTCGTCGAACGTATCGTCGTTTAGCTTCAACATTTCGCTCGTCTTGCCGCGCAGACTGACGACGAATTGCCGCTCGACGCGAATCAGCTCATAGACGGCGTCGTTATGGCTCTCGCGCATGAGCGCAGCGTACTTTTCCGCTACCGACTGCGCATCCTCGAGAGCCGCCCCTGTCTCGATCGTCTGCCAGACCGCGTTGAATGCGACGTTGCCTGCGAAAACGAAGTCGCCCACTTCCAGACACGCCGCGGTCGCCCGTTCGAGCACCGGCAGATTAGTCGAAATGTGGCAGCGCCAGAAATTGACATGGGCGCCGTACAGGTGAAGCAGCTTTCCATGCAGACGCCGATTACCGAACTTTTCGTTCAGCTTGAGCGACATTTCTGAAAACTGCACCGCGGCGGGGATATCGCCGATCAGGGAGACCAGCATCAACGCGTAATTGCCGAAAGCAAAACTCGAGTTTTCGGTGTTGCCGTGCCGCAAGGAGAGGTTGACCGCCTTGAGCGTGATGAGTGGGTAAAACGCGGGCCGCGCGGCAAAGGCGCAGTTCATCGCCTGAAGGAGAAGATTGACGATCGCAAGGATTGCAGGATCCGTCGCGACCGGTGTCTCGACCAGTTCGCCGATGCGACGCTCACCCTGAATGACGCGAACGTCGCGCAAGCCGTCGTGGAAGGCCGCCTGGATGTCCTGATCGTTCTCTGGAAAGAGGATGCCGAAATCGCGCAGCGCAGTGAGCGCGACTTCGAAGCTCTCGTCATATCTTCCGGCGAGCTGATACAACTCGACCCGCAGGCTGAAGACCTTCGCACGATCGAGACTGGAGCGTGCCTCGGCGAGCATCATGTCGGCCAGCGCGTCGGCTTTGGCAAAATCGCCAACCAGATATTCGCATTCCGAAAACGCGAGATACAGGTCGAACGTGCTGTCGTAGTGCTGCGTCCACGCAGCGGACGACAGCAACGCTGCGCCCTGCACCAGATAGCTGCGAGCGGCGGAATAAGCCGTCGAATTCATCGCGCGCCTGCCCGCGATGACGTTCAACGCAACGACCTGCTCACGCTCAGTCTCCGTGACGATCAGCGCCGCGCCGCGATTGAGATGGTTGACGATGTCGAAGATGGCATCATCAAGTGCTTCCGGCGCGGTCCGCGACACCAGCGCCCGGCCGATCCGCAGATGAGCGGCGGCGCGCTCGTCGGCAGGAATCTGCGCATAAGCGGCCTCCTGGACGCGGTCATGTGCGAATTCATAGGCGTTGGCCACGCGAAGAACGAGACCCGTCCGCACCGCTTCCCACAGGTTCGCGTGCATCGTCTCCTCGGATACGCCCTGAACCCACGTCATTGCGGTGACTTCGGCGACGTCGCCAAGACACGCTAGCTGTCCCAAAGCGTCACGTGTCAGAGGAGGCAACCGGCTCAGCTTCCCTGCCATCAGATCGGCGACATTCTCGGTAAAGCCCTTCGCGTGGATGCGCGGCAGCTCCCAGCGCCACAGCGCGGCGCGGTGGTCAAATGTGAGCAGATCTTCATCGACGAGCGCCGTAAGAAACTGGATCGTGAAGAACGGATTACCACCCGTCTTTTCCTGCACCAGTTGCGCGAGTGGCCGGGCGGTCTCGCTGTCGCAATGAAGCGAATCCGCTACGAGTTGCGTCACGCTATCCGGCATCAGCGGTGCGAGTTCTATTTGCTGCACCTTGCCTTCGGCGCGGCTGATCGACTCGAGCGTGCGCGCAAATGGGTGCGACGCATCCACCTCGTTGTCCCGGTAGGCGCCGACCAGCAAAACGTGCTTTACGTCCGGATGCGTGACGAGATGTGCCAGCAAGTCGAGCGTCGCCGTATCGACCCATTGCAGATCGTCGATAAACAGCGCGAGCGGATGCTCGGGCCGCGCGAATACGCCGAGAAAACGTCGAAATACGATCTGGAAGCGGTTTTGCGCATCCTGCGGCGGGAGAACCGGCGCGCTCGGCTGCTCGCCGATAATGAGCGCAAGCTCGGGGATCAGATTCACAATTAATTGACCGTTGGGCCCGAGCGCCTCCAGAAGCGCATGCCGCCACGGCTCGACCTCTGCGTCGCTCTGGCTCAGCAGGTTGCGCACGAGCGACTGGAAGGCCTGCGCAAATGGCACATAGGGGATGTCACGTTTGTACTGGTCAAATTTGCCGGACGCGAACAGACCGCGTGGCGGCACCAGTATCCTGTGCAATTCGCTCACGACCGACGATTTGCCGATACCGGCATAGCCGGCGATCAGCATGAGTTCAGCCCCGGCGCCGGCCACGATACGATCGAACGCTGCAACAAGCGCTTCGATCTGCGCCTCGCGTCCGTACAGTTTTTCGGGGATCAGCAACCGGTCGGACGCGTCGTGCGCACCCAGCGGGAACGGCTCGATGCGGCGGTGTGCCTCCCATGCCGCAAGGCACGACCGGAGGTCAGCCTCGACACCTGCCGCGGTCTGGTAACGATCCTCAGCGGCCTTTGCGAGCAGCTTCAGAACGATGCCCTCGACGGCCTCCGGAATGCCGGCGACGCGCTCACCCGGCGGTCTCGGCCTGCGCGCAATGTGGCAATGAATCCATTCCATCGCATCCGACGCTGTGAACGGCAGCGACCCGGTGAGCATCTCGTACAGTGTGACACCCAGCGAGTAGAGATCGCTGCGCGTGTCGATGGATCGGTTCATCCGCCCCGTCTGCTCGGGCGCCATATACGCGAAGGTCCCGGCAACGATCTCCGGCGGCGCAGGCGGCTGATGTTCGTGCGGCAACTGCGAGGCAATGCCGAAGCCCGTGAGCCGCACGTTACCGTTCCCGTCAACGAGCACATTCGCCGGATTGATGTCTTTATGAACCAGACCGCACCGATGAACGTGGCCAACTGCCCGCGCCAGATTGGCGGCGATGCGCAAACAACGGGTGAGCTCCAGCGGACGGCCGAGTGAGCGATGGAGAGGTTCGCCGCCGTCGTCGTCGAGCACGAGCATGGGCGGCTCTCTGCGGTGGTAGAGCGCGAGGGGCTGAGCCGCCCAGCTGGAATCGAGCAACGGCGCTAATCCGTATTCGTGCTCGAGGCGTGTAACGGCATGCGAGGCCGTACGCGTGGCGACCAGCGCGAGCACCGAGACGGGATGGCTAGGTCTTCGAGCGCGAAAAAGTGAGAAGTCGCCGTCATCGTGCAGGGGCTCCAACTCATATCCGGTGAGATCCACAATGGACTCCCCTGTCGATCGGAGTTAGTACTTCAGCTATTGGCCAGAGTTCGCGCTTTGCCTCTCGCCTTTTCGGCCACCGCTCACACCACCATTCAGCAGATCATTCAGGACAACGGTGACCCGCCATGGTGAAAACGGCGACGCCTCCGTCCCACTTATTGGATCAGCGCCAGCATTTTGCGCGCCCTCCAATCCGAGGTATCTCCCGCTAATCGCCATTGGCGATGCCTGTTGAACAACAATAGGTGGCATCGTTCATTAAGTACAAGGCAAAGTGCGATTTTTTGCAACCTCGGCCGCTGCCATGCCCCGTCAACGCGAAACGGTTGAATCGGCGTAAGTCGATTCCCAGCCGCCGCCGAGCGCTTTACAGAGGGTGATGAGATTCGCGGCAGTGGTCGCCCTGCTTTGTTCGAGGCTGCTCTGCGCGTCGAGCAGTTGCTTCTGCACGTTCAGCACGTCGAGGTAGTCAAGCGCTCCACCCTTGTAGCGCTGCTGTGCGATCGAAAGCGCGCGCTGGTTCAGAGCAACCACCGCGGTCAGCTTATCGCGGCGCAACTGCCCGGCATCGTAGACAACAAGTGCATCATCGACCTCGCGCCATGCCTCAAGTACGGTGTGCTTATAGTTGATCGCGGCCTCCTGTTGTTGTGCCTCACGCAGGTGCAGTGTCCCCTTGAGGCGCCCGCCCTCGAAGATCGGCATCGTGATGGAGGGTCCGACAACAAATTGCCCAGACGCCCAGCTAGCGAGGCTCGAGAGCTGAAGACTCTGGAAGCCTGCGCTGCCATTGAGCGAAATGCGCGGGTAAAAGTCGGCCTTTGCCACACCGATCGATGCTGTAGCCGCATGCAGCTGCGCTTCCGCCCTCCTGATATCGGGTCTGCGTTGCACGAGCTCCGACGGAAAGCCGATGGGCACCTGTCCCGGCAGCTCGGGCACGTCGTGCGGATCGCCGAGCGTTTGTGCAAGCGCGCCTGGTTCCTCGCCAAGCAGCACGCCAATCGCGTTGATCGTGGTCTCACATTGCGAGTCGAGCGTCGGAATCTGGCTTTCGATTGATGCCACCTGCGCGGAGGCGTTGGCCACGTCCAGATCCGTCGTTACACCTTCACGCACGCGTATCTGCGTAAGTTTCGTGGTATCGCGGGCAATCTCAAGGTTTTCTCTCGCGATCCGCAGCAGCGACTGTGCATCGCGCAACTCGATATAGTCTTTCGCGAGTTCGGCACGGGCAGACAACAAAACTGCGTTTCGCTCTTCGTAAGAAGCATCCGTCATGGCAGACGCAGCTTCGACGCCGCGGCGAACCCCGCCCCAGATATCGAGTTCCCATGAGGCATCGAAGCCGGCTTGATACAGGTTGTAAGCCGGTGAACCCGTCGAGCCCGGCAATGGCGCCACACCAAGCGGCGCACTACCGGAAGCGGATTGCGATTGGGTCCCGGTTGGACTGACACCGAGCAACCCCAGAATGCCATTCGGGCTTCCGCGCTCGCGGTCGTACGACGCAGCGCCATCTAGCGTGGGATATTCCGCCGCCCCCGCAACGCGCTGTTCGGCCCGGCTTTGGCGAAGACGCGCCGACGCTGCGGCCACATCAAGGTTCGCAGCGGCCAGTTGCTGTTCGAGCGCATTCAACGTGGGATCGTTAAACAGAGTCCACCAATCCTGATTGAATCCCGCCTCGACGGCCTTGCTCGGTGCTTGCGCAGCCTGGGTACGATCAAAGACCTGAGACGGTGTGGACGTCGCCGGGCGTTCGAAATCCGGCCCGACGGTGCATCCCGTCATCACGAGGCAGGCCAGTATCTCCAGTAATAA
>JBEKNG010000072.1:0-12744 GCA_049523075.1 Paraburkholderia sp. | reverse complement strand
CTCTCCCCGAGAAAAAGAGGTAATGGCCTTCGTGCTGTCCGGGCTGTTGAACAAGCAGATTGCTTCCGAAATGAATCTGAGCGAAATTACGGTGAAGGTCCACCGCGCACAGGCAATGAAGAAGATGAACGCGCGTTCCATGCCGGACCTTGTCCGCAAGGCCGAGTCGCTCGGCATCAAGCCGCAACTATCCAGTTCTGCACGACGATAGTCTTGCGCGGGGATCCCCTACGGATTGCCAAGTGCAACCGAGAGCCAATGAGCCATTGCCGCAGCGTGATAGGGCTTCTGAAGCAGCACCAGCGCGCCGTTACTGGCCGCCTTTGCGTGCAGTGACGGTGTTGGGTACGCGCTGATGAAGATGGTCGCCGGGGCATGGCCTTGCGCTAGCAGGCGCTCGTGCATCTCCACACCCGACATACCGGGCATGCAGACGTCGGCGATGAGACAGGATGTGCTAGCGGCCGCGCCGGACCGAAGAAATTCTTCAGCTGACTCGAACATGTGCGCCTGCCAACCGAGTGACCGCACCAGGCTTCCTAGCGCGAGACGAACGGCTTTATCGTCATCGACAATCGAGATAACAGGCGTTGTTTGCAAAGCGGAAGCCCTCGGCTTCTCTTCCCTCGGTATACGAACGGTGAACCCACTCGCCCGTCTTGTTCTCTGGAGGTTAACTTACGGCCACCTTTACCGCGATGATACGAATGTATAGGTGATGAGACCGCTGCGCGGCCTACACGAGCGCGGTAGACACCCGCGCTGACGGCAAACTGAAACTGAATGTCGAGCCGCCTTCGGGGTTATTGGATGCCCAGATTTGACCGCCATGTGCCTCGATAATCGAGCTGCATATTGCCAGCCCCATCCCTATACCGGTGCTGCGCGTCGTAAAGAAGGCCTCAAACACACGCGGCAGATTCTCCTTGCTGATGCCGGACCCTGAGTCCCGCACAGCCACGACCACGTTCTCTTCGTTGTCAAGTCGGGCCCCGAGCACAAGCTCACGATCGCCGTCAACGGTGGCCATCGCCTGCACACCATTGATGATGATGTTGATGAGCACCTGCTGAAGTTGCACACGGTCGCCAAGCACCGCAGGAAGTCCGGGCGCGAGATTCAGCACAAGGGAACCACCTTGGCTCTCGACCTCCCCTCGAATCAGCGCCGTCACCTCTTCAATCAGTTCGTTAACCTCAACGAGTGCCCGGTCAGGTGGCGCTCCCTTCATCAATTTCCTTACACGCCGAACGATTTCAGCCGCCCTGTGCCCCTCATCAGTTATCTGGGTCATGCACCCCTCGATCTCTTTCATGTTGAGCGGCTCGCGGTGCAGCCAGCGCAGACCGGCCTCGCCATTCGTTATGATGGCGGCGAGCGGCTGACCAACCTCATCCGCGATCGACGCGCTTAGTTCGCCGAGTGCGGTGATGCGACTGGCGCGCGCAAGCTCGTTTTGCGCCTGCCGCAGCCGCTCCTCTGTCTGCTTTGCCTCCGTCACGTCCATCACGGCTCCGATGAACTGCCCGCTATCCAACTGACCGTCTGTTCGGCGCGCCACGATGTGTAGGTGCTTGACCGTGCCGTCTGGAAACAGCAGGCGATACTCGACGTCGAAGTCGCTGCTCGAACTCCCGGCTTGCGCGAGAAGTTGCTCAAAGGCCTGGATGTCATCTGGGTGCACACGCTGCCGGATCATTTCGATCGTAGGCGTCGTTGCGACGTCGTACTCGAAGATGTCGAAGGCCTGCTCGGACCAGAAAACTTCGCCAGTGGAAGCATTCCACCCGAAGCTACCGGTACAACTCAGCCTCTGCGCTTCAGCAAGGTACTGCGCCTGACTCTTTCGCAACCACTCCTCGGCACGCTTGCGCTGGGTGATGTCGTTGTTTGTCTCAAGGGTGGCGAGCGGCGCGCCCCCCTCGTCACGCTGCAGTGTCCAGCGACTGGCCACGATGACCTCAGAGCCATCGTGCCGCGTGCGAATCAGTTCGCCCTCCCAGTGCCCGGCGCGAAGATACAGTTGATGAATTTCGACACGGGGCGCCGGGAACAACGTTCGGAGAAGCTCATCGGCGACCTTGCCAATCGCCTCCTCTTTTTTCCAGCCATAGAGCGTTTCTGCGGCGTGATTCCAGTACGAGATGACTTCTTTCTGGTCGCGGCTAAACACGGTGTCCTGAGTCAGGTCCAGTAGCCGTGCCTGGGCACGCTGCACTTTTTCGACCCGGTCAATCCGTCGGA
The DNA here is from genome assembly GCA_049523075.1 of Paraburkholderia sp. Classification (GTDB taxonomy): domain Bacteria; phylum Pseudomonadota; class Gammaproteobacteria; order Burkholderiales; family Burkholderiaceae; genus Paraburkholderia. The sequence continues at coordinate 10,500 of JBEKNG010000072.1, read as the reverse complement.
CAAGCGTTGTGACGGCCACTGACGTAATGAAAAAGGCAATCAGGGGAAAATAATCTTCTGTCCTGCCTATCTGAAGGCTATAGAGGGGCGCTGTGAAAAAAAAGTCGAGCAGCGTGGCACCAACAACCGAGAAAATCGCGGATGAAATGAAGCTGTCCATCAAGGACAACAGGACAATGACAATCAAAAGACAGAAGCCAGTGCTGCTTACTCCCAGTCTTAGTCCGAGACAGACTGCAGCAACAGCTCCCAGCGAGATGCAGCCCCCAATCCACATGGGCATCAGACGCGATAACCGTCCGGTTCGATATGAAGATCCTATCGTCCCCACCCTCTCCTCCCCACGGCAGTGTCTCCCGCCCTCACGAAACAGGCCGACGCATCCCGTAACAACGGGTGCAACGGATTACCTTCAAGAAGTAACAGTTAAGGTACGACGTCGCACACGCCTGAAGTCAGGTCAAGCGATACGCTGCGTTCAGTGGCAACCACTCCATCATATACACATGCGTAGCCGTTAGCCGTGGGGACTGGAACACGGCATTCCCACGAGGCAGTCAGCGGCCGTGGCATCCTGTGTGTGCCGGGTTATACGAACGTATAACCCGGTTACGCTATCGCAGAACCACGATAGCCGACAGTAGAATAGCTTCCCTCTGCCGTTGTCCCTACTCTTAAGTCATCGCGAGCAGCGCACGCCTGATGGTAGCAACGGCTATCTCTCGGACACGTTTATGCCTTGGCTTACAGGGGCATGTATTGACGCAGAGTCGGCCTCTCCGCTTTGTGCGATTACTGCCTCACTCTATGCTAAAGGAAGGAGTGCGATGTTGAACGCTGGATCCATCTCGACGTCGGACACCCTATCAGAGAATGACCCTTACCCTACGTCTATTGCTCCCGTGCTCCCTCCAGGTCAGTGCCCGTCGCCGGATCGCCCGGGCCGGCCAGCCCATTCGAAATCCGCTTACAGCGCTGCATCGCCGAAGGCTCCGGCCGCCTGGGCAACGACGCTCGCAGTCATCCACCACCTTTCTTCCGCGCCAGACACGATGCGGAATTCTCCGGACTTGTCCAACCGCCGCTGCGTTGCTGACGTTCCGTCCGGGGCAGCTCCGCGCTTGATAGCGAGGCATCGCCTGCACCGGGCGAGTCAAGGTGCGCTCCACCGTCTGGCCACAGGAGGTCAAAAATGAAAGTAGAAACCGCCATGTTTTTGCGACTGCGTCGTCTCAATCCGGTTCTCGATGACGTGCTCAACGCAGGTGAGATCGAACACGCGGACCAGGCCGTGGACCTTGAGTCGCTTGCCCAGCTATGCTCTCAACTGTTCGACGCGTACCATTGCCAACACTCGGGCGAGATTGCGCAAGCGCGGGCCGACGCGCTCGAGTCACAATAACAACTTGTGGACTGGATGGCGGCGCAAAGCTCGCTGTTGGGCGCGGGTGCTCGCTCCGGAAAGCCCTTCGGGAACCTACAATGGCCGCAAAGCGCAAGTATGCATTAACGAGTATCAACCCATCGCGAATTGCGACTCTACTCGACGACTTCAAAACAGAGCTCACGCCCATTGCCACCGCACTGACGGAAGAACTCGCGGCGCAGTTGGCAGCCGTTCTCGATGACGGAAGGAAAGAGACGCTCGACCGTTTGTCTCAGGCACTAAGCGACGCTGTCCCCGAGTTTCTGCTACGAGCGTTCGAACAGGAATTGCTCGCAGGCGGAACGTTAGCATCGGAACGTCGGGCATCGCTTGTTGCGCTATTGCTCGCGAGTGAGGTACCTCTACACAGGGCCCCGACCAGGCAAACGTGCGCGACCACCCATGGATAGCACTTTCACCATTGACGCCCGCGTTTCACCGGACGGAAAGCGGGTTGTGTTCGTCATTTTTTTTCGTGGTCGTGCTGTGCAATGTTCAATTACCCGGGACGTACTCGAACAGCATTTCTGGGCACCCATCGGCACAAACGATACGCTCCTTCTAAAAGCCTATACGGACGGACACAAGCGGATTACCGCGGCTGTTGAACGGAAGTTTCTGAAAGTCCCGGACGAGCCGATAAAGCTAACCGCTGCCGACTTTTCGCACTACGGACTTCCAGAATAGAACTGGAAATAGCCTGACCCATCGCCACGCTGGAGCCGCATGTCGTTATACGCCCGTATGGCCGGGTAACGTTAATGCGGCATCGACGTATCCCACCGTAGAGTTGATTCGCTCTTCAGCAAAACCTACTCTTCTCCTATCGAGACAGCGTTGCCATGATGACAGCGCAAGGCTCGCAGTTCGGCCTGACCGCAACGTCGCTGTTTGAGCCGGCCCGCCCCCGTTCGCCTGTTTAACGTCTTCAAGGAGAGTCATCGTGTCCGGTGTTCTGAACAATTGGATATATATCGGCAGCAACGCCTATACAGAGTACACGTTCGTGCCCTGGCTCGGTAGGAACGTGTATCGCCGTACCGTCGCTCTGTCCGCAATATGCATCCAGTAGTCGAAGTCAGGGATTATTCGACTTCAAGCCGCGCGCTGTGAAACCTTGTTGAGGTCCAAAATGAAAGTAGAAGCCACGATGTTTGTGCGACTGCGCCGTCTCGCTCCGGTTCTCGATGACGTGCTCAACACAGGCGAACTCGAGCGAGTAGACCAGGCGGCAAACCTTGCATTGCTCGCCCAACTCTGTTCTCAACTGTTTGACGTCTACCATCGTCAACGCTGGGGCGACGTTACGCAAGCGCCTGCAGGCCCCCGCGTCGGAGCGACGTACTGCCTCTGGACGGCTTCACGTCGGCACACCAAGGATTGACAGGTCCCTTGGTCGGTATCGAAGTAGACGAAGTCTCCCCCGTCACGACGTGCTCTCGCTCATCGAAGGCAGACTAAACTGGAACCATGCAATATCCTTTTGTCGCATGGCTTGTGTTGCGAGTTGAAAGTACCTTATAGACAACACGGTGCAGGCAGCCGACAGTCGCGAGGCCAGCAAAAACGATAACGGTAAAGACATAACGGCCGCCTCGCGAGTGACGGCTTCAGACTCCAGCTAACGTATCAGCAACTGATTCAGGATGCAGACATGTCAACGGTAATTGTGCTTCCGGCCAACCGGTACCCTGAAATCGTCCGGACAGACCCGTGGCTTCCGCCACTTCATCGTCATTACGTCATCCAACGTACCGTGAGTACAGATCTGCCCCGATTCAAGATGGATGGGATGCAGAACGGACTGGCACTCACCGCCGGTGCCCGCTCATGACTACGGTTGCCCTTCTCGCCTTCTCCGGCGCCCAATCGATCGACGTTGCCGGGCCTATGGACGTCTTTGCCGAAGCTAACCGGTTCCTGCTTCCCGAGTCGCACTTCAAGTTCGAAGTGGTAGGAATCGAACACGGTCCCCTGCGCTGCTCGAATGGGGTAACGATTCTCGCCGACAGACATTTCAGTGAAGCGCACGATCCGTACGACCTGCTACTGGTAGCCGGTGGCCCCGAGCTGGTTCACCGGGAATTCGACGAGGATGTGTACGACTGGCTAAGGCATGCAGCCGCCAAGGCGCAGCACTTCGGCTCAATCTGTAGCGGAGCCTTCATTCTTGCGCGCGCTGGCTTACTGGACGGGAAAACGGCGACGATACACTGGAACCACGCACCCGCCCTTGCCTCTGTGTGTCCGACTGCGCACATCAAGACCGACCGACTCTACGTGCAGGACGGTCGACTCTACACGTCAGCAGGTGTTACCGCAGCAATCGACCTCTCGTTGTATATGCTCGCACAGGAGCAAGGCAACGAAGTTGCGTTGGACTTCGCAAAGCGCCACGTGGTGTCCACGCGGAGTGCAGGCGGACCATCCCAGTTCACCGGTCACCTGGGTCCATACTCGCAAGAGGACTCACCGGTGGCGCGGGTTCAACGGTATGTGCTAGCCAATCTGAAGGACGATCTGTCGGCCAACGTGCTGGCCTCCGTTGCCAAGATGAGCCTTCGGAACTTCGCCCGTGTCTTCATACGTGATGCGAAGATCTCACCCGCGGAATTTGTCGAGAGCGCCCGCATAGGTGCCGCTCGAACCATGCTTGAGAATACAACGGCTCCGTTGAAGAGGATTGCTTATACGTCCGGGTTCAACGACCCCGATCGCATGCGAAGAGCGTTTCAGCGTCGACTGGGTATTTCCCCCCTGCAGTATCGCCAGAATGTACGCGCAACCGCTCCTTAGTCACGCTCGCGATGGTCGCCACTGAGATGCGCTGAGCGGAATCACAGCCCACCGCCCTCGGTGTTGAGCGTCGTCGTTCGGTTAGCACTACTGCACACGTCGATGGTTCGCTAAGGGTTTCCGAGAGCGACCGAGAGCCAGTGAAGAATGACAGCAGACTTGTAAGGCTTCTGCAGCAACACGAGTGCGCCGTTACTCACGGCTTTCTCCTGCAGTGCAGGGGTCGGATAGGCGCTGATAAAGATCGTCGCAGGGGCGTGCCCCTGCGCACGCAGACACTCATGCATCTCGATGCCCGACATCCCGGGCATCCGAACGTCTGAAATCAGGCAGGAGGTATGAGCGGCCTGTCCGGACGAAAGAAATTCTTCCGCCGACTCATACATACCGGCCTGCCAGCCAAGCGACCGGATCAGGCTGCCTAACGCAAGGCGCACGGCTTTATCATCGTCGACAATCGAAACCACAGGCGTAAATTGCAAAATGCGGCCCTCGCCCACTCTCTCCAGGGGAAGACGTGCGGTCGGTGCCGCGCGTCACTTTTAATTTGCAGATTACTTTATAACGGCGTCCAGGGACATGATACGAGTGTATATGTAAGCTGAACCAGCTGCGTGCCGGGCGCCCGATGTATCACTTGCGCACCTGCTCCTGCGTCACGGCCGGCGGCAGGCTGAACGAGAACGTCGCGCCGCCGTCAGGATTATTGGAGGCCCAGATTTGCCCACCATGGGCGTCAACAATAGAACTCGAGACAGCAAGCCCCATGCCCATGCCGGAACTGCGTGTCGTAAAGAACGGTTCAAAGAGCCGCGGAAGATTGGCCTCGCGGATGCCGGCGCCCGAATCCTTCACCGCCACGACAACATTGCCTTCAGGATCAACGCGGGACTGAACTAAGAGTTCGCGCTTGCCGTTGACGCTCTCTATCGACTGCAGGCCATTGATGATTAGATTGATCAGCACCTGCTGGAGTTGCACCCGGTCGCCCAATACCAGAGGTAATTCCGTGGCGAGCCGACGTGTCAGCGAGCCACTCTGACGCTCGATATCCCACCCGACAAGGGCAATCGCCTCCTCGACCACGTCGTTGACGGCAATCGGCGCCCGGTCCGGCGGGGCTCCCTTCATGAGCGTCCTCACCCGTTTTACAATTTCGGCTGCCCGGTTTCCCTCGTCTGTCATCCGGCTCACGCAACCCTCTATCTCTTCCATGTTCGTGGGCTGGCGATGCAGCCAGCGCAGACATGCTTCACCGTTCGTCACGATGGCGGAAAGGGGCTGTCCCACTTCATGGGCAATGGATGCGCTCAGTTCACCAAGCGCCGTTACCCGGCTGACGCGTTCAAGTTCGCTTTGCGCATGCCGCAACTGCTCCTCTGTTTGCTTCGCGCGCGTCACGTCCATCACGGCCCCGATAAACTGCTTATTATTCGGCTGATCGCTGGTTGCGTGCGCAACCACCCGAAGGTGCTTGATACGCCCATCGGGAAAAAGCAGACGATGCTCGAAGTCAAAGTGAGCAGTGGAACTGCTCGCCTTTGCAAGCGTCTGCTCTAGCACGGGTATATCGTCTGGATGCATCCGCTGCCTGACAAGCTCAATGCTGGGCGAGACCGCCAGGGCGTACTCGAAGATAGAAAAAGTCTGCTCGGACCAGAAGACCTCACCGCTCGACAGGTTCCAGCCAAAACTGCCGGTCTTGCTTAGCATCTGCGCTTCGGCGAAGTACTGGGCCCGACTCTTTCGGAGCAATTCCTCCGCGCGCTTACGCTGCGTGATGTCGTTGTTGGTCTCAAGCGTAGCAAACGGATTTCCCGCGCCGTCGCGCCCCAGTGTCCAGCGGCTGGACACGACTAGCTCGCTGCCGTCCCGCCTCGTGTGTATCAGCTCGCCCTCCCAGTGGCCATCGCGAAGGAAGATTCGCTGGACCTGCTCGCGAGGCAGCGGGAACACGGTAATCAGAAGCTCGTCGGCCAGCTTGCCAACCGCCTCTTCCTTCGTCCAGCCATAAAGCGTCTCTGCTGCCCGATTCCAGTACGTAATGACCTCATTCCTGTCGCGCACGAATACACTGTCGTGCGTCAGGTCCAGCAACTGAGCCTGCACGCGCCGCATCATTTCGGCGCGATCGACTCGCCTCACAAGGGTTGTCACCGCAATTGACGTGACGAAAAAGGCAATAAGGGGGAAATAGTCCTGGGCTTTAGCTATCCGAAAGCTATAGAGAGGCTCCGTGAAAAAAAAGTCGAGCAGCGCGGCGCCCACAAGCGAGAAAATCGCGGATGAAAGAAAGCTGTCCTTCAAGGAGAACAGGACAATGACAATCAAAAGACAGAAGCCGGTACTGCTCAGTCGCAGTTGCAGTCCGAGACAGGCAGCAACAACGGCACCCAGCGCGATACAGCCTCCGATCCGCAAGGGCGCCAGATACCTCCGCCCGCCGCTTTCATATGAAGAAACTGCTGCCTGCACAGAACGTCCCCTTTGCGCAGCTGTACTCACCGTTTTCATCCAGTCTGGCGCAAAAGCGCCCGGCATCTCAGACCGACACTGGACTCATTCCTTCTCCTGTTCGTCTGCAGATGATAGCCAACCGCGGCTGCTTCGCGCAGCCCGAAGCGAAGCAGCATCACCACACAGTTATACGTCGGTATAAACGCATTGCGCTAACGCGGTGTCGACATATCCCACCGTAGAGTAGATTCCCGCTTCAGTACAACCTACTCTCTTGTCATCGCGACGGCGTTCTCCGTCATGACAACGCACCTGAAACGGGAAATTGTATGGATAACACACCGACCCGCAGTTGGGACTATCGCGTCATTGAGTTTGTTACGGAGGACGGGGAAGTCTGGCGTTCCATCCATGAGGTGCATTACGTCGACGGCATCCCGAGGGCCTACAGCGAACGGCCTGCCCCCGTCATGTGGGAAAGAAACGACGGTGCAGCTGCTGCGTTTGTCACGCTTGAGCAGATGCGCCTGGCCGTGTCGAGGCCCGTTCTGGAAGAGATGGATTTCCACTCCGACGACTCAGGCGGAGACGACGTGAGCCAAACTCCTCCTGCAAAGGCGGTGCATGATTACGCAGATTACGGATCGTGACGCGGCCCGGGTTCGAGAATGGCCAGTTCAGCAACTGACAACAGGCCACTCACCTTGAGTGTCTTCATCAGCGCGACGAAAAATCGCTCGTAGTAATCCCAGCGAGGTTGCCCGTCGCATGGCGCGTGTTCCCACTCGGCGATCGACTCGATCAGGTTCTGCCGGAAGTCTTCCCATTCGAAGCAGCCGGCCTTGGAGAGCGACAGCGCAAGACCAAACACTTCACGCTCCCACTCCTTGGCGAACAGCAATTTGCCCTGTAGTCGTGGCGGCGAATCCGGATGCCCGAGCATGCTGGAGGCTGCATACTCCTCGAAGCGTGTGAACATGGTGGCTTACGGCGTGCTCGAGGAGGCGGTGGGCGAAGGCACCAGCGCAACACCCATCATCGCTTCTGGCGTAATGAGCGCGGCGAGTTCATCTTCGCCAAGCTGGTCGGTACCGGCAGGACGCTCGGGCACTACGAACCAGCGGATCTGTGCGCTGCTGTCCCAGACCTTGACTTCGGTGTCCTCGGCAATGGGCACGCCAAATTCGCGCAGTACCGCGCGTGGTTCCCGCACGCCGCGCGCACGAAATACCGGATCCTTGTACCAGTACGGCGGAAGTCCCAATACCGGCCACGGATAGCACGAGCACAGCGTGCAGATGATCAGGTTATGCACGCCATCACCATTGGCCACCGCTACCATGTGCTCACCTTCAGCGCCGTCCATGCCCTGCGGCAGATTCAGTTCGGCGATCGCCTTGGGCGTGTCGGCGAGCAGGCGCTGCTTGAACGCCGGATCGACCCAAGCGTGCGCAACGATGCGCGCCCCGTTGAAGGGTCCCGCGACGCGCTCGAAGTGAGTCAGCACGGTATCGACCGAGTCGCTGCCAATAACGCCTTTCTCGATCAGTAACGCCTCAAGTGCCCTTACTTTGGCGGCGCTTTCAGCTTCGCGGTCATCGTCGTATTTGAATAGTTCGCTCATGATGGCGGGTCCGGATGTGTCGTCAGAGGGACTGTTGCAGATAGGCTTCGAACAGGTCGGCGTAAATGGTCGTGTTAGGCTCGCTCTTTTCCGGTCCCCAGATCTCAGCGGCGTCGAAGGACACGCGATAGACAGGCATCGGATCGCCGATTCCATCCGGCCCGGTGGAAACGAAATACGCAAACGCGCCGGGATACACGACATCGACCTTACCTGGCTTGTTGCGTAGATAGCCCGGCAGGCGCGTGTGATCGACTGCATCGGGGTCGGCCACGCGAACTTCGTCGCCTTGTGCGAAGCGCGGCGCCTGCTTCAGTCCGCGCAAGGGCGAATCGCCTTTGGTGAGGTACTCGCTGATCTGCGTGGCGATGGCCGGATTGGGCTGGTCGGGTAGCGGTGCGCCGGGATTCGCACGGTAATAGTCGATCTTATGGTTGAGTTCATCCGCCGACAGATAGCCTTCGTCGATGAAGAACTGCGAGATCCCCATCAACCACTTCTCGTAGTAGCGATACTTGAAGTACTCGAACGGTTGCATGCCTTCGGCACCGGTGCGTAATGACGCCCACGTCCATGTGCTCGTGAAGGTCGTCGGCAATCCGGCCATCGGGTACTGCGGCAACGCGCCGCTCAGATGCGTACTCTCCGCCATCATCGCCGTATGGATTCCGAAGATGCGCTTTTCCCACGGTTCGACGAACACCTGGGTTTCGACCTTCACCGGACCCAGATTCTGCAGTCCGCCAAGGGTGTGCTGTAGTTTCATTTAATTCTCCCGGAACGCGGTGCGGGGAAGGACAGCCGACGCCGCAAAGCGCTACTGCAGACAGCCCACGAACCCCTCGCGAAGGCGGCGCGTGTCAAGATTTCGACCGATAACGACGAACCTGTTGTCGCGCACCTCGCCGGTGCGCCATGCCCGTCCCGGGCTTGCCTCCAGCAACATGTGGACGCTGTGGAAATGGAATTGCCGCGGCTCCGAACGGAAGTGCAGCACGCCTTTCATCCGCATCAGTTGCTGCCCCTGCTGCTGCACGAGTTGATTGATCCACCGGTTGAACCGGTCCGGGTCCAGCGCCCCGCTTTCGATCAGTCCGAATGACTGGATCGACGCGTCATGTTCGTGATCGTGAGGAGCGTCGCTGAGCAGTTCAGGCTCGATTTCGAGGAGTGTCGGCAATGAGAAGCGTCGTACACCAAGCAGGAAATCCGCTGGAACATGTGAATGGGTGGCCGTGATGACCACGGCGGTACGGTTCAGCGAACGGACCTCCTGCTTGAGCAGTTCGAGCGCTTCCTCCGCGACCAGATCGGCCTTATTCATCACCAGGACATCGGCGAATGCAACTTGCTCGCGCACGATTGCATCGCCAAGCTGCTGTCTGAAATGATAGGCGTCGACCACGGTGATGACAGATTCGAGTTCGACCTGCTCCCGTAAATCGGGATCCGCGAGAAAAGTCTGCAGCACAGGCGCGGGATCGGCGAGTCCCGACGTTTCAATGATCAGACGATCTAGCCGCTTGTCCGCGCTTTGCTGGGTGCGTGCGAACAGTTCCTTGATACTTGCCACCAGATCCGCGCGTACCGTGCAGCACACGCAGCCATTGCTGATCTCGATCAGCACTTCCTGATCGGCGACGATCAGCTGGCCGTCGACCCCTACTTCACCGAACTCGTTCACGACGACGCCGACCCGCTCGGCCGAGCGCTGTCTCATCAGATGATTGACCAGCGTAGTCTTGCCGGCGCCAAGAAAGCCGGAGATCACACTAACGGGAATTTTGCGTTGAATCATTGCTCGCACATTGACCATCGTCACGCTGCCTTCTTCTTTTTATAGTTCAAGATTTGCTGCGGCGTGACCCGGAATGCGTGTCAAGCTTGTCGCATTTCCGAGGGCGACCACGAGGTGAGCGCTCGAACCCGGCAGCAAGGCACGAGCGGCGGGTTTAACGAAATGTTAACGAGGCGCATCCAGCGACAAATTTTTCTGGCTCCCTATACCTGGGACTGCAACTGTTCGCCGACAGCACGATGCCCAACGCTCTCTGACCGGCTTGGGCGCAAATCCGTGACGATTATCTCGTCCCGCACGCTATAGTTTTCAATTCCAGCTGCCAGCTGCGAAGCCAGCATCCCAACGAGGGCCGACAGGACGGACAACGATTCCACTGCGCCGAAGACGTAATAATCG
>JBEKNG010000071.1:0-12751 GCA_049523075.1 Paraburkholderia sp. | reverse complement strand
TTTCGTCCTGAGCAAACACACCTGGGCCACGCACCTGGGCAAACGCAGCAGGTAAAAAAAATCCCGCCGCCGGAAACCCAGCGACGGGACGGTGATTGAGCAGCGAGACTGACGGGCTACTCAATCATCGGACACATCGAGATGTGCCTAACGACTCGTCAGCGTATTACGGACGGCTGCCGGTCGGGAACGGCCATGCTGCAGCCGGGTTCAACGCGGTCTTCACCGTAGCTGCCGGTGCTGCGCTCGTTGCCGAGGGAGCAGCAGGTGCCGGAGCAGCCTTCTTCGCAACAGCCTTCTTCGGAGCAGCAGCCTTCTTGGCAGGGGCAGCGGGGACCTTGGCGGCCTTCTTCGCAGGGGCCTTGGCAGCCTTCTTCGCAGCAGGAGCCTTGGCAGCCTTCTTCGCAGGCGCCTTCTTGGCAGCGGCCTTCTTAGCCGGTGCTGCCTTCTTGGCAACCTTCTTCGCTGCAACCTTCTTCACTGCAACTTTCTTCGCGGCAGCCTTCTTGGCCGGTGCAGCCTTCTTCGCTGCAACCTTCTTCACTGCGACCTTCTTGGCTGCAACCTTCTTCGCTGCGACCTTCTTAGCCGGTGCAGCCTTCTTCGCCGCAACCTTCTTCACAGCGACTTTCTTTGCTGCAACCTTCTTCACTGCGACTTTCTTCGCAGCGACTTTCTTCGCCGGAGCGGCCTTCTTCGCTGCAACCTTCTTCACAGCGACTTTCTTAGCGGCGGCTTTTTTTGCAGTTGCCATCATTTTCTCCTTCAGGTTTTCAGATGAGAGTCAGTTCAAACTACACCCTTCGTCAAAACCCGCTTCCCGCGGACGCTTCTCAAGGCGGGCGCTACGAAGCGGGCTATTCATCGGCGTACGCAGGTGCTGCGCGCTTACGCTAATGAATACGGTAAGGCGCGCCGTGCCATCGGGCACCGCGCGCCAAGTCCAGTCAGCGTCGGATCTCGACGCCGGCAATCGTTTGATCGGACCGCCGGCCATCAGGCCAGCGGCTTTTTCCGGGGGGAAGTTTGCCCATCCCACTGAAGGGTTCGCAAAGTGCCTGTCATGTTTGTGGGCCGCTAAGGCACCGGGCACGCTTTGCATCAGGCGGTTCTGCTCCTAACCATAACTGCCGCGGCCCTTGCCAGCGGCATCCCCATCAAAGAGTTCGCATTCCAACTGCGTTCAACCGCAGTGCACCCGGGATTACTCCCAGCTCAGTGCGCCGCCGGTCTGATATTCAATCACTCGCGTCTCGAAGAAGTTGCGTTCCTTCTTCAGGTCGATCATCTCGCTCATCCACGGGAACGGGTTTTCCTCGTTCGGGTACAGCGGATCGAGACCGATCTGCTGGCAACGGCGGTTGCAGATGAAGCGCAGATAGCTCTTGAACATCGACGCATTGAGGCCGAGCACCCCGCGCGGCATCGTGTCTTCTGCGTAACGATATTCAAGGTCGACCGCTTGTTTGAAGATTTCGCGGATTTCCGCGCGGAACTCAGCCGTCCACAAGTGCGGGTTTTCGAGTTTGATCTGATTGATCAGGTCGATGCCGAAATTGCAGTGCATCGACTCGTCACGCAGGATGTATTGGTACTGTTCCGCGGCGCCGGTCATCTTGTTCTGGCGGCCGAGCGCCAGGATCTGGGTAAAGCCGACGTAGAAGAACAGGCCTTCCATCACACAGGCGAACACGATCAGCGAGCGCAGCAGCGTCTGGTCTGCTGCGACGGTGCCGGTCACGAAGGCCGGGTCGGTCAGCGGATGGATGAACGGAATCAGGAATTCGTCTTTCGCGCGGATCGAGGAAACCTCGTGGTACGCATTGAAGATTTCGCCTTCGTCGAGGCCGAGGGACTCGACGATGTACTGGTAAGCGTGCGTGTGGATCGCCTCTTCGAACGCCTGGCGCAGCAGATACTGGCGGCATTCGGGCGCCGTGATGTGGCGGTAGGTGCCCAGCACGATGTTGTTGGCGGCCAGGGAATCAGCCGTCACGAAGAAGCCGAGGTTGCGCTTGACGATGCGGCGCTCATCTTCGGTCAGCCCGTTCGGGTCTTTCCACAGAGCGATGTCGCGGGACATGTTGATTTCCTGCGGCATCCAGTGGTTCGCGCAACCGGACAGATACTTCTCCCACGCCCACTTGTACTTGAACGGCACCAGCTGATTAACGTCAGTCTGGCCGTTGATGATGCGCTTGTCGGCGACATTCACGCGCGCTTCGGAGACGGCGGCCGGTGCGGCAGCGGTTCCTTGAGCGGCAGATTGGGTAGCGGCACGGGCGGCAGCGGGAGCGACTGCGATGTCGTTCGCGAAGATTTCCTGAGCCGAGGGAGCGTGAGGAGCGGGACGCGTTCCGACTTGCGTACCGACAGCCGATCCCGAAGCGTTGCGCAACTCATTCAGTTGCGTAGCGCTCGAGGGAGTTACGGCAGTGTTCTCGTCATCCCAGTTGAGCATAAATGTCACCATCAATTTAGAACGGTTTGTACCATCTTTTCACGAGCGTTAAAAGACTTCGCTGATGAAAAATCCTGTTTTCGATTCGCGTTGCGACCTTCATACAACACTTTGGTCAACAGACTGTCTCTGATACCTCATGCGAGGTGACCCAAACATGTGTTGTCGAAGTGCTTCGCTGTCTCGAGAGAGCATCGAATCGAAGTGATTTCGATGCACTGCAAACTGTGTTGCCTGGCCTCTGTGCGTTGCCTTGCCTGTTGCTGGTTCGTCAGCGTCGGCCAGGCAAAGTTCAACCTCAGGTTCAACGATCGTGAGACGGAGCGAGCCTCGTAGCCCACTTGCTGAGCGCTCATTGCGAGCGCTTCGTAATGGATGTCGTTGCTTTGCTGCGTTTGCCGATTGGCTTCTTTGCTTCGCTGCCTCTCTGCGTTGCCTCACTCCGTAGAGATCCGGCACGTGTCACGCGAGTGCCTGGCTGATGCCCGACGTACGCCGGGCATCAGCGCGCGACTATTACTGGCAAGCCTCGCACTCGTCGAAGCCCGGATCGCCCGGACGCATCATGCACACCGGACCATCCGCTTCCGGAGCAGCTTCGACGGCAACCGCCGGCGCCACTGCTGCCGCTTGCAGACCGCCCGACGAAGCGCCACCGGCGATGCCGAAGCCGCCTGCCGCGCCGCCGCCGACGCCACCCGCACCACCCGAGCCTTCGCTGCCACCCGACGACACCGCGTTCAGCGCGCCGTGCGCCACCGTCGACTTCTCGACGTGTGTCGCCGCCATGGTGCGGAGGTAGTACGTAGTCTTCAGGCCACGCAGCCAGGCGAGCTTGTAGACCTCGTCGAGCTTCTTGCCTGATGCGCCGCCCATGTAGATGTTCAGAGACTGTGCCTGGTCGATCCACTTCTGACGACGCGAGGCCGCTTCAACCAGCCACGTTGCGTCGACTTCGAACGCGGTGGCGTAGATCGCACGCAGATCGGCCGGGATACGGTCGATGCGCGAGAGCGTGCCGTCGAAGTACTTCAGGTCGGCGACCATCACTTCGTCCCACAGGCCGCGCGCCTTCAGGTCGCGCACCAGGTAGTCGTTGACCACCGTGAACTCACCCGAGAGGTTCGACTTCACATACAGGTTCTGGAAGGTCGGTTCGATGCAAGCCGACACGCCGATGATGTTGGAGATCGTCGCCGTCGGCGCAATCGCCACACAGTTCGAGTTGCGCATGCCGTGGGTGGCGATGCGCGCACGCAGCTCCGTCCAGTCCATCGACTCGCTCGAATCCACTTCCACGTAACCGCCGCGAGCGTCAGCCAGCAGCTTCACCGAGTCTTGCGGGAGGATGCCGCGATCCCACAGCGAACCGCGATAGCTCGAGTAACGGCCGCGCTCTTCGGCCAGCTCGGTCGACGCGTAGTAGGCGTAATAACAGACCGCTTCCATCGACGTATCAGCAAACTTGACCGCTTCTTCCGACGCGTACGGCGTGCGCAGCAGGTGCAGGCAATCCTGGAAGCCCATGATGCCCATGCCGACCGGACGGTGCTTCAGGTTCGAGTTACGTGCTTTGGCGACTGCGTAATAGTTGATGTCGATTACGTTGTCGAGCATGCGCATCGCCACGCTGACGGTGCGCTTCAGCTTGTCGTGGTCGAGCACCAGCGTGCCGTCGGCCTGTTCCTTCAGGTGGGCGACGAGGTTCACCGAACCCAGGTTGCAGACGGCGATTTCGGCGTCGCTGGTATTCAGCGTGATTTCCGTGCACAGGTTCGAAGAGTGGACGACGCCCACGTGCTGCTGCGGCGAACGGATGTTGCACGGATCCTTGAACGTGATCCACGGATGGCCGGTTTCGAACAGCATGCCGAGCATCTTGCGCCACAGTTGCGCCGCCGGGATCTTCTTGAACAGCTTGATCTCGCCGCGAGCGACCTTGGCTTCGTAAGCTGTGTAAGCCGTTTCGAACTCGGCGCCGAACTTGTCGTGCAGATCCGGGCAGGTGGACGGCGAGAAGAGCGTCCAGTCGCCGCCTTCGTGCACGCGCTTCATGAACAGGTCGGGAATCCAGTTCGCCGTGTTCATGTCGTGGGTGCGGCGACGGTCGTCGCCGGTGTTCTTGCGCAGCTCGAGGAATTCTTCGATGTCCAGGTGCCACGATTCCAGGTACGCGCACACCGCGCCCTTGCGCTTGCCGCCCTGGTTCACGGCCACTGCTGTGTCGTTGACCACCTTCAGGAACGGCACGACGCCTTGCGACTTGCCGTTGGTGCCCTTGATGTGCGAGCCGAGCGCACGGACGCGCGTCCAGTCATTGCCCAGACCGCCGGCGAACTTCGACAGCAACGCGTTTTCCTTCAGCGCCTCGTAGATGCCATCGAGGTCGTCGTCCACCGTCGTCAGGTAGCACGACGACAATTGCGAGCGGCGCGTGCCCGAGTTGAACAAAGTGGGCGTGGACGACATGAAGTCGAAGCTCGACAGCACGTTGTAGAACTCAATGGCGCGCGCTTCGCGATCGATCTCATTCAGCGCCAGGCCCATCGCCACACGCATAAAGAATGCCTGCGGCATTTCGATCCGCACACCGTCGCTATGCAGGAAGTAACGGTCATACAGCGTTTGCAGGCCGAGGTAGCCGAACTGCAGGTCGCGGTCGGCGTCGAGCGCGGCGCCCAGACGCTTCAGGTCGTACTGTTGCAGCTTCTCGTCGAGCAGCTCGGCTTGCACGCCGCGCTTGATGAAGGTCGGGAAGTACTCGGCGTAACGCACGCCCATTTCGCCTTGCGTCACTTCCTCTTCGAGGATCTCGCGGCGGATCGTGTGCAGCAGGATGCGTGCGGTGACCTGGCTATACGCCGGGTCCTTTTCGATCATCGTGCGCGCAGCTAGGATGGCCGAGTCGTAGACCTGGCTCATCGGTACGCCGTCGTACAGGTTCTTCACCGTTTCGGCGACGATTGGTTCGCCGCTCACGGCGTCGCCCAGGTTGGCACAGGCCGACTCGATGATGCCGCGCAGCGCCACCATATCCAGCGGACGCGTCACGCCGCCGTCGGTGACGGTCAGGCCCAGCGAGCCGTTCGGCGCTTCAACCGCGTCATGGCTGCGTTCCTGCGTGCGCTTCTCGCGATACAGCACGTAGGCACGAGCGACGTTGTGCTCGCCGCCGCGCATCAACGCGAGTTCGACCTGGTCCTGGATGTCTTCAATATGGAAGGTGCCGCCGTTCGGGCGGCTGCGCAGCAGCGCGCGCACCACGCTTTGCGTGAGTTGCTCGACCAGTTCGCGCACGCGTGCCGACGCCGCGCCCTGACCACCGTTGACGGCCAGAAAGGCCTTGGTCACGGCGATGGCGATCTTCGACGGCTCGAACGACACCACGCTGCCGTTACGACGGATCACCTTGTAGTCGGCGAAGGTCGCTTGCGGCGCGAGCGCTTGTGCGCCCAGTGCCTGGCCGAAGGTCTGGCCAGTGGGTGCGCCCTCGTACCGGGTCGTCACGTTATCGGTGGTTTGCATGTGCAAAGCTCCTGGTCCTGGAAGTGTGCGAAGAGAATTCGCGGATTAGTACGAACGCTGCGCCGCCGCGAGCGTAAACGATGCGGTGAAGGAAAGAGACCGGCTAAGCCGGGTGGCGGGATGCGACAGCGATGAAGGCAGTTTCGATTTGTTGATGGTCTTCATCGTCTGTGTCGCGATCACTTGCTAAGCCCCTTTCCTGAATGCTTCTGGGTGCTGCCGATGCTCTCTACCGGCTGCGCCGCAGGAATTTTTTTGTTGCCTGGAATGCTTGCGGCGCCATGCTCACGGAGCGGGGCGCCGCCGACTTATGCACTCACTTATGCACTCACTTATGCACTCAGTTATTCACACGTTATGCACAGCACAACACAAGATATAGTGCAAAACTGATTTCGTGGCACCAAGTATAGTGGATATTCGAGACAGGTCAAATCGATTTATTTGCTTTCGAAGGCTTGACATCTGCATAGCGCGGCGCGAAGCCGACTCCACGGAGAACGAGGCAGCGCCTCGTTCTCCGTGCATCACGCGAACTCGCGGGAGGGGTTGTTACAGCGTTTTGGAAAACTTTAGATAGGGGAAGTACTGATCCGCGAGCGCAGTTTCACGCTGCAGACGAGGCCACTCGAAATGTGGCCCAGGATCGGTCTTGCGACCCGGCGCGATGTCCGAGTGTCCAGCGAGTGCGTCGATCGGATAGCGGGTCGTCAGCGCCTTCACGAGCGCGCCGAGGGTGGTGTATTGCACCGCTTCGAAAACGGTCGCGTCGCTGCCTTCCAGCTCGATGCCAATCGAGAAATCGTTGCAACGCTCACGGCCCAGGAAATTGGACACGCCCGCATGCCACGCACGCTGATCGCACGAGACGTATTGCTCGAGCTCGCCGTCGCGGTGAATCACGAAATGCGCGGAGACCCGCATGCCACGCAGATGGGTGTCGTAGTACGGGTGAGCATCGCAATCGAGACGGTTCTGGAATAGCTCAGCAATCGCCGTGCCGCCGAACTGGCCAGGCGGCAGACTCATGTTGTGGACCACGATCAGGCTCGGCACAGCACCTGCGGGACGGGCTTCGAAGTTCGGCGACGGCAGCTTGCGCGCAGCCGGCACCCAACCTTGTTCATCGACAGTGAAGCCCACGCTCATCGGGCGTCGCGGCCCGTCGGTCGGGCGGCGTGACGCTGCGCGTGAGCGGTGCAGCAAAACGGCTCGCCGGCAACGACCACCGAGTCGCTGGTCGGCGCGTGCACGCCGCACTCGACGCAACGGATCATCGGCTCCGCGAGTTGCGGCGCTTTGGACGCGCGACCTCGCGCAGCGCCGCCCGCGGCTGTCCCCGCACCGTTGCCCGCGGCACGGCCGCCGGCAGGACCGCCGCCAGCGCCAGTGCGCTGCGAGTTGTGCGCGTCGGCACGACGCAGCGCCTTGACCAGCCATTGGCCGACGACGAACAGCAGGATCAGCAGAAAAATTTGTCGCATGGAACGATCACACCACAGGGCGGTGCAGTAGCACCTCGAAAACAAAACGGCTGCCGACGTAGGCGAGCAGCAGCGCCACAAACGACGCCAGCACCCAGCGCAACGCCGCGCGGCCGCGCCAGCCTGACACCTTGCGGGCGGTCAGGAGCGCACCAAACATCAGCCACGAAAGAATCGCGAACACGGTCTTGTGATCGGGCCGCAGCGCGCGGTCGATCAGCTGCTCGCTGAACAGGATGCCCGAAAGCAAGGTCAGTGTGAGCAGGACGAAGCCCGCGCTGATCAGACGGAACAGCAGCTTTTCCAGCGTCAGCAGCGGCGGCAGCGTATCGAGCCAGCTCGACAGCCAGCCGTTGCCGGCTGCGGCACCTTGACGCTGCAGCACGCCGCCGCGCATCGCGTGCAGGCGCCTCTCGACCAGCAACATCAGCACCGCGTGCAGCGCCGCGATCGCAAACAGGCCATAGGCGATGTTGGCGATCAGAAAGTGCAGCTTGAACATCGGGTCGGCCGCATACGACAGCACGTGCACTCCGCTGAAACCGAGCGGCAGCAGCGAGGCCACGCAGGCGAGCGGCAGCACCAACAGTTGCAGACCGTCGAGCGGGAAGAAAAAACTTTCGATCCAGTAGATGCCGGCGCCGAGCCAGAACATCGCCGAGAGCGCGAACGCGAAACCGAACACCATCGCGTTCTGCGGGAAGATGGTGGTGTGCAGCAGCACGCCGTGCGCGAGCAGTGCAACAAACAGCAACAAGCGACCCGGAGCGCCAAACGCCGCGCCCGCCGGCGCGCTGGCCGCGGCCGGCAGAGCCGGCACGCTCTCGAGTACCGGGCGCAACGCGGTGAGCCTGTGCGCGCGCCAGCCCGCGACGGCGAGACCGCCGTACAGGAGCGCAGTGAGGGCATACAGTACAATATCCATATTCGAAGTTTACACTAGGCCCCAGTTCCGCGACGTGTCCCGCTTCGCGCCGTGCTCCGGCCGCACTGTTCATCGCTCCCCATGCTCGACAATCTGACTCAACGGATGGCGCGCGTCGTCAAGACGCTGCGCGGCGAAGCCCGCCTCACCGAGGCGAACACCCAGGAAATGCTGCGCGAAGTGCGCCTCGCGCTCCTCGAGGCCGACGTAGCGCTGCCCGTCGTGCGCGAATTCATCGCCAAGGTGAAAGAGAAGGCGCTCGGCGAGGAAGTCATCAGCAGCCTGTCGCCGGGTCAGGCGCTGGTCGGCGTGGTGCAGCGCGAGCTGACCGCGATCATCGGCGGCGACTACGACGGCAAAGCGGTCGAACTGAATCTCGCGGTTACGCCGCCCGCCGTCATCCTGATGGCCGGTCTGCAAGGCGCGGGCAAGACCACCACAGTCGGCAAGCTCGCCAAGCTCTTGCGCGAAAAGTACAAGAAAAAGGTGCTTACCGTTTCTTGCGACGTCTACCGCCCCGCTGCTATCGCGCAGTTGAAGACGGTGACCGAGCAGGTCGGCGCCGACTTCTTCCCGTCCGAGCCGGACCAGAAACCGGTGGATATCGCGCGTGCTGCAGTGGACTGGGCCAAGCGCCACTATCACGACGTGCTGCTGGTCGACACGGCCGGCCGTCTCGGTATCGACGAAGCGATGATGCAGGAAATCGCCGCGCTGCACAGCACGTTGAACCCCGCTGAAACGCTGTTCGTGGTCGACGCGATGCTCGGCCAGGACGCGGTCAACACCGCCAAGGCGTTTAGCGACGCGCTGCCGCTCACCGGCGTGGTACTCACCAAGCTCGACGGCGACTCGCGCGGCGGCGCGGCGCTGTCGGTGCGCCACGTGACCGGCAAGCCGATCAAGTTCGTCGGCGTCGCCGAAAAGCTCGACGGCCTCGAAATTTTCTATCCGGACCGGATGGCCAACCGGATTCTCGGCATGGGCGACATTCTCGCCCTCGTCGAGGAAGCGCAGCGCGGCGTCGACGTGCAAGCCGCGCAGAAACTCGCCGACAAGGTCAAGAAAGGCGGCGACTTCGATCTCAACGATTTCCGCGCGCAGCTGACGCAAATGAAAAGCATGGGCGGTCTGTCGTCGCTGATGGACAAGTTGCCCGCACAGTTCCAGCAGGCCGCAGCCGGCGCCAATATGGGCATGGCCGAATCGCAGATGCGCCGCATGGAAGGCATTATCAATTCGATGACACCCACCGAGCGCGCCAAGCCGGAGCTGATCAAGGCCACCCGCAAGCGCCGCATCGCAGCGGGCGCGGGCGTGCAGGTGCAGGAGGTCAACCGGATGCTGAATCAGTACGACCAGATGCGCACGATGATGAAGAAGTTGAAGGGCGGCAATCTGCAGAAGATGATGCGCGGCATGAAGGGCATGCTGCCCGGCATGCGCTAGGCGGTACTGCCGGATGGTCTGGACCTGCCCAGATCATCCAGGACGACCAGGGCGCGCGTTTTGGGACGCGCGGGTATATGCTGTAGCGCGCGCCGTCGTTCTCGCCGTCGTTCTTTTTTACACTAATGTATACAGATACCCCCGCCAGACGTCATGAATCGCGAAGAAGCTCTCCACATATTCCGCCACTCCGAAGAAATCGTTTCGGCCCAGGACGTCAACGCGTCGATTAGCGGAATGGCCGCAGCCATCGCTGCCGAAATGAGCGAGGAGTTTCCGCTCGTGCTGTCGGTGATGGGCGGCGCGGCGGTGTTCACCGGCATGCTGTTGCCGCACCTCGATTTCCCGCTCGAATTCGACTACATCCACCTGACCCGCTATCGCAACTCCACCAAGGGCGGCAGTGAGATGCAGTGGCGCGTGGCACCGGCCGAATCGGTCAAGGATCGTGTGGTGCTGGTGCTCGACGACATCCTCGACGAGGGCGAGACGATGGCCGCAATCCGCGACCGCATCCTCGACATGGGCGCGAAGCGCTTCATGAGCGCGGTGCTGTGCGAGAAGATCATTCCGAAGGCCAAGCCGCTGCGCCCGGACTTCTGCGGCTTCGAAGTGCCCGACCGCTATGTGTTCGGCTGCGGGATGGACGCGAAGGGATACTGGCGCAACCTGCCCACGATTCGTGCGTTAACCGACGGGGCGTGAGCGACTACGACGACCGCGGTTAAGGCGCAGCTGGATCGATCAGCGCGCAGAGAAAAAGCGGCCCACGCATGGGCCGCTTTTTTGTTTGCCGCAGCGCGCGCTCAAGCTGAGCGCGTTGTTGCGTGCCTTATTGACCGCGTTGAAACATGCGGCGACCGCAATTCACAGTTGATGCACGAAAGACCGGATGCCGCCGAGTATCATCTCGACCGAGATCGCCACCAGCACCAGTCCCATCAACCGCTCGAACGCCATCATCGCGCGCTCACCAAGCCAGCTCTGAATGCGCTCCGCCAGCATCAGCACGATCGCGCAGACGACCATCGTGACCGACAGCGCGCCGACCCACTCGAGCATCTTGCCAGGCGCCTGGGAGGTCAACAACATCACCGTCGCTAGCGCCGACGGGCCCGCCAGAGCGGGGATGGCGAGCGGCACGATCAGCGGCTCGCCGCCGCGTGTGTCGCCACCCAACGGACCGTCCGGGTGCGGAAAGACCATCCTGAGCGCGATCAAAAACAGTACGATCCCACCGCCGATCCGCAAAGACTGGTCGGTCAGGTTCATCATCCGCAGAAAGCGATCACCGCTCACCATGAATGCCAGCAGGATCACGAAGGCAATCGCCACCTCGCGGAGAATGACCACCGCGCGCCGGTTAGGCGCCACCCCGCGCAGGCAACTGATGAACAGCGGAATGTTGCCTAGCGGGTCGGTAATCAGAATCAGCAGGACGGTCGCAGACAGGAAGGTGTACTCCACCGTCCGCTCCGCTTAATTCGCCAGTGCTGCGCGAACCTTCTCCGTCACCGCTTGCGCCGCGCCTTCGACCGGCAGCAGCGTCGCCTCGGTGTCGCGGCGGCCCTGATACTCGATCTTGCCTTCCTTCAGGCCGCGGTCGCCGATCACCAGACGGTGCGGCACACCGATCAGCTCCCAGTCGGCGAACATCACGCCGGGGCGCTCGCCGCGATCGTCGAGAATCACGTCGACGCCCGCTGCGACCAGTTCCGCATAGAGCTTGTCGGCCTGCTCGCGCACGGCTTCGCTGCGGTCATAGCCCATCGGGCACAGCACGAGTTCAAACGGTGCGATCGATTCCGGCCAGATGATGCCCTTGTCGTCGAAATTCTGTTCGATCGCCGCGCCGAGAATACGCGAGACGCCGATGCCGTAGCAGCCCATTTCCATGTGCTGCGGCTTGCCGTTGTCGTCCAGAATCGTGGCGTTCATGGCTTCCGAATACTTCTTGCCGAGCTGGAACACGTGGCCCACTTCGATGCCGCGGCAGATTTCGATCACGCCCTTGCCGTCCGGCGACGGATCGCCCTTCTTGACGTTGCGGATGTCTGCGACCACCGGCTCCGGCAGATCGCGGCCCCAGTTCACGCCGGTGATGTGGTAGTCCACCTCGTTCGCGCCGACCACGAAATCGCTCATGTTCGCGACCGTGCGGTCCGCGATCACCTTGACTGGCTTCTTCGTGTTGGTCGGGCCAAGATAGCCCGGCGGCGTGCCAAACGCCGCGATGATTTCCGCTTCGGTTGCCATGCGGAACTCGCCAAGACCCGGCTGCTTCGACGCCTTTATCTCGTTCAGATCGTGGTCGCCACGCAGCATCAACAGCCAGATGGTTGGCTCCGCGCCTTCGTTTTCAGTGGCGAGCACGATTGACTTGATGGTGCGCTCGAGCGGGATGTTCAACAGTTCGGCCACGGCTTCGCACTTCGCCTTACCGGGCGTAGCGGTCTTTTTCATCTCTTCGGCGGGCGCGGCGCGCTGCGCGATTAGCGGCAGCGCTTCAGCCGCTTCGACGTTGGCCGCGAAGTCCGAGGTTGGGCAATAGGCGATCGCGTCTTCGCCGGTGTCGGCGATCACGTGGAATTCATGCGAGCCGCTGCCGCCGATCGAACCGTTGTCCGCCGCCACTGCGCGGAAGTCGAGACCGAGGCGCGTGAAGATGCGCACGTACGCGTCGTACATCTTGCGATACGACTCTTTCAGACCGTCCAGGTCCTTGTCGAACGAGTACGCGTCTTTCATGATGAATTCGCGGCCGCGCATCACGCCAAAACGCGGACGGATTTCGTCGCGGAACTTCGTCTGGATCTGATAGAAGTTCAAGGGCAGTTGCCGGTAGCTCTTGATCTGGTTACGCGCGATGTCAGTCACCACTTCTTCGTGCGTCGGTCCGATGACGAA
>JBEKNG010000070.1:0-12920 GCA_049523075.1 Paraburkholderia sp. | reverse complement strand
CTGGCGTGACTGTCGCAGTTGGCAAAGACAGTGCCTACGATCTGTTCCTCACGCGCGAATTGCATCATGCAACGATTGTGAGGATTCCCACCTCTCCCGCAGTCGTGCAAGGCTTTCTGGATCAGCTTCTGGACGTGGCCGCGGGTGTCAAACAGCAGCTTGAAAGCGATGCCGCGAAGACCGGTGGATTGCGGATGCTCGATCAACGGTTCATGGTGATCCGTCAGGCGATGGGGGTGCCCAAAGCAAAGGGCGATGACGCGGCCGCGTATCTAGCGAAGTTTGTCGAGGACATGAAAGCCTCGGGCTTTGTGACGGCGTCGCTGGCACGCCATCACATCGAGGGCGCGGCCGTTGCGAAAGACAACGACTAGAGGGCACCTGCGGGTTTACTGGCGCGTTGGTTAACGTAAACGCTTACGGCAGCTCCACAAGAACTGCGTTTTGGTTTGGATATCCTGGCGTCCCGGGTTCAACCGGACCATTTCCGATGGGATTCCTGATCATTCATGGAAGAAATCGTTTTTAGAACAACTTTTTCCATTGATCCTGCTTGTGCATATCGGCCCGAGTATTGACCTCGATCAGGACGCCACCCGGCGAGCGACAAAAGAACCGCGATCCGCGCGAGTTATTGAAGACCTCCGTCTCCATGCGGACGCCCCCTTCCAGGAATTCCTTATAGAGGGTATGGACGTCATCCAGGCTGTCAACCTCCAGGCCGAAGTGGAAGTTCTTGGGCCAAACCGGCACTTCCTCCGCGACATGGTCCAGAACGATGTCAAAACCATTCCGGTTGAGCAGACAGCTCTGCCCAGCGGCGACGATCTCGCAGCCAAGGTATTTTTCGAGAAATGCAGCCGTCTCGGCTACATTGGTCGTGGGGAAGCTCAGGTGGTTCAGCTTCGCTTCTTTATGAAGATTCATGATCGATCTCGCAGAAAGGTTGAAATGTGTCGCGGTGGGAGCGGTCACTGATCCGTACCCTGTACAGCTGTACGGCGGTCCAGATCAAGTGACTTTCCACAAAGAGCATTTTGCGAGTAATTGCTCGATTTTAAAACTCGCATTGGACAGCGACTCTGCCTGAGGCGCGCGGACCAGCATTGGCGGGGGTTTTGAGCATCTGATGCAGCAATGATATGAACCATTGCTCGCATTTTTGAGGCCGCGGAGGGCAGTGCCCATGTCCCGGCGTCAGGATGCGCGAGGAGATGACCGGACGACTCGAGAAGACGGTTCTCCGAGGGCTTGAACGCCGTCTATTTCCTGGCTCGTGACTTCTCGGGCTGACGATCCACGATCCCCAGGTATCCGAATAAGGTACGGCCGACACGTGTTTCCAACGCTCCGCGGTCTACTTCGCCACGCTCTCCGGCGGCATCGACCATGGCACGTAGAATGGCGAGAAGGTCGTCGGTGGCCACCTCGATGTTCGGCTGCGGCGGAATATCGTCATGGGCCAGAATCTGCTGGATCAATTCACCAAATGCGGCTGTGCCTGTCGCCAGCTCTTTGGCGATAGCGGGGCGGTTTTCCTCGAAGTCGAGCGCGCGTGCAAGCAGGGGGCGCCGCAGTTGCTGGTGAACTGAGACGGCAATCAGGTACTTCAATGCTCGCTGCCCGGTTGGCTGACCCAGCGCACCTTTAGCCTCGGCGAGGAACACGGCATGCTCACGTTTGCTCAGGGCAACGATAATCGCGTCCTTGCCGGGGAAATACTGATACAGGGTGCCCACACTGACGCCCGCGCGCTGCGCGACGAGATTGGTGTTCAGGCCGTCCAGTCCTTTGCTTTCGAGCACACGCGCCGCGGCCTCCAGAATCGTAGCAACGGTCTGTTCGGCACGGGACTGCTGGGGAATTTTGCGCGGCTTTAATGATTGACGTCTGTTCGCCGTCATGATGCGACCTGATATAAAGCGAGTATTGACTCGGATTATATAACGGAACAAAGGTCGTTGCTCAACGTGGCGTGCGGTGACGCTACGCCCGAACGCCCAGCGTTTCGCAGATTGGAGCAAAATGGCATGACCCGTACCACGGGCGATGCCGCGTACGGATTCCACATCACGAACGCAGGAGGTAACCATGAGTTTTGACGGTTCGGCCATCAAGACACTGCTAGACGATGCAGTCTCTAAGGGCGGTATTCACGGCATTGCGGCAGTGGTCGTTGACCGCAGCGGGCAGCTGTTCCATCACGCCGCCGGCGAGGCCGGCCAACAGGCGATGTTCCGCAACGCCTCGATGACGAAGGCAGTGGCCACTACGGCGGCATTGCAGCTAGTGGAGAAGGGGTTATTGAGCCTCGATGCCACCGTCGAATCGATTCTGCCCGAGTTCGGCCACTTGCAGGTGCTGGACGGCTTCGACGGCGACAAGCCGCGCCTACGCGCTCCTGCCAGCAAAGCCACGGTGCGCCAACTGATGACCCACACGGGTGGCCTCGGCTACTTCTTCCTCAACGAGAAGTTGAAGCACTACCATGAGCTGACGGGTGAGCCCCACCCCTTCACGGGGCTGAAACGCAGTCTTTCGGTGCCACTCGTCAACGACCCTGGCACTGCGTGGGAGTACGGCACCAACACCGACTGGCTCGGGCTCATTGTCGAGAAGCTATCGGGACAGAGTCTGGGCAGCTACCTCAAGCAGCATGTGTACGGGCCGCTGGGAATGAACGACTCGACTTTCGTGCCCAGCGCGGAACAGCGCGGGCGCCTGCTGCCGGTGATGCAGCGCGAGGCCGACGGCACGCTCGCGCCTTCAGGGATCGATCTGCCGCCCACCTCCGAATGGGACGCTGCCGGCCACGGGTCCTACGGTACGGTGCAGGACTACGGCCGCTTCGTGCAGGCATGGCTTAACGACGGTGCAGGCATCCTCGAACCGGCAACCGCACGGATGGCGCTGCAGAACCACCTTGGACCGATCAAGCTCCCCGAGGCGGTGAAGCCCACGGTGCTCGAACTGTCGAACCAGGTGCCCGCGTCGCCGGCGCCGCAGAGTTGGGGGCTTGGCTTCTGCCTCACGCTCGCCGACCTGCCGGGTATGCGTAGCAGCGGCACCGCCGACTGGGCCGGCATCTTCAACACGTACTACTGGATCGACCGCGCCAAGGGCGTCGGCGGGGTGCTGATGACGCAAATCCTGCCCTTCTTCGACATGCCTGTCGTCGAGACACTGATTGGCTTCGAGGCAGCGGTGTACGAGCAGGTGGGAGCGGCCGTACCTGCGGCATGACGTCAACGCGCGAGCGATGAGGTCGGGACCAACGGCATGTGTGCGTCAGATTGATACGGTCGGAAGTGCCTCGAACGACCGTATCGTGGAGGCAAGACCGCATGAGTGCATTCAGTCGAAGGGATCTACTGAAGTTTGCGGCGGGCGCCGCGGTGACCACGGCCATTCCCGCCCTGTCAGCGTGCACGACCAACAGCGTCGCAGTTGGGAATAGGGCGATGCGGCGGCGCCGCCCGTCGGATTCGGACTGGCCGACGGAGAGCGACTGGGCCGCGCTCAATGATCGAGTCGGCGGCCGGCTAAGTCGTCTGTCTGCGCCGCTCTCAGTGTGCGTACAGACGCCAGACAGCACGGCTTGCCAAACCGTGCTTCGCCAACTCAAGAACCCCTATTGCCTCGGAGATGAACCGGCGCTGACTCAAACATCAGGCTGGATAGACGCCTGGATGTCCACGCCGAGCGCCTATGCGGTCTCGGCCATCGATTCGCCGGAAGTTTCGGAGGCGGTCAATTTCGCTCGCGAGCATGATCTGCGGCTGGTGATCAAAGGGGGAGGGCATAGCTACCAGGGGACGTCCAACGCACCTGACTCGTTGTTGATCTGGACGCGGCACATGCGTGGGATCGAACTGCATGAGGGATTCATTCCTCGGGGCGGCGATGACAGGCAATTGGCTCGACCGGCAGTCACCGTGGGTGCAGGTGCGATCTGGATGCATGTTTACGAAGCGGTGACCTCGCGTGGTGGCCGGTACGTCCAGGGCGGCGGCTGCGCGACGGTGGGCGTCGCCGGACTCGTGCTAGGCGGTGGCTTTGGAAGTTTCTCGAAACGGTACGGGAACGCCGCCGGATCGCTGCTGCAGGCGGAAGTCGTGACGGCCGATGGCGTCGTCCGGGTCGTCAATGCTTACGCTACCCGGACCTGTTCTGGGCGCTCAAAGGCGGGGGCGGTGGAAGCTTTGGTGTGGTCGCGAGCGTGACGCTCGAAACCCATCCATTGCCGGAGTTCTTCGGTGCGGTCTTTGCGAATGTCAACGTGCACTCGCCGGAAGCGTTCAGGCAGCTCATCGCGAGATTCATTGCGTTCTATGCAGAGAGTCTGCTTAACGAACATTGGGGCGAAACGGTATCGCTGCGTCTCGATGGGACATTGCGAATCGCGATGCTGTTTCAGGGCCTAAACCGCGATCAGGCTGCGGGCGTGTGGCAGCCCTTCTTCGACTGGGCAAGCAGTCCCGCTTCAGGATGTTCATTGTCGGCCGCTCCGCAGATCCTGGCGGCTCCGGCGCAGCGGTTGTGGGACCCCAGCTTTATGATAGAGCACGTGCCGGGTGCGATGATGGCCGACGACAGGCCCGGTGCTGCTCCCGACGATGTGTTCTGGTCTGCTAATCAAGGAGAGGCGGGACAGTTTCTCTTTGGGTACGAATCCGCATGGCTGCCAGTATCGCTGCTGACGCAGCCGGCGCAAGTCCGACTCGCGGATACGCTGTTCGAAACGACCCGTCACTGGTCGGTCAGTTTGCACTTCAACAAAGGACTCGCTGGAGGATCAGCTGAGGCACGTCAACGGGTAGCGGACACTGCGATGAACCCAGCCGTGCTCGACGCCTTTGCGCTCGCGATTATCGCGGGCGAGGGCGCTCCCGCTTTCATGGGCATGCCTGGGAACGGACCCGATCTCGAGCGCGCCAGACAGGCTTCGACGAAGATCCGGCAAGCGGCCGACGTCTTACGACGTATGGTGCCGGACGCGGGCGCTTACCTGGCCGAAAGCAGCTTTTTCCAATCCGACTGGCAACATGCGTACTGGGGGAAGCATTACGACCGGCTCAGATCGGTGAAGCAGCAGTACGACCCCGATGGCCTGTTCTTCGTTCATCAAGGCGTGAACTCCGAAGCATGGAGTCTGGACGGCTTCACGCGGCTGGCGACGTGACCATGGGCACGAGGCTGTTGAGCGAAGGGCCCAGCAAGCGGGTAGGCAATCAGTCGTTTCAGCGCACCGGCGCTGGGTAGTCTTTCCACAGCCATTCGAGTGCTTCGGCTATGGTTTGCGCTTCGGTGGCATCGTCGACGTGACCGGCATTGCGGGAGAACACGAACTGGTAGTGGTAGCCCTTGGCGGCGAGGACGCGCGCCATGTCCTCGTTGGCCGCGGTCCAGTCATGCATGCCATCGGCAAGAGGAGCGACCGGATAAAAGAGATCGCGATCACCCGCCTCGAACCAATACCGTATCGGCTTGCGCGGCGAATTCGGGATCAGCGGCGCGCCATCGGGCGCGCTTGCCGGCGTCACAGTATTTCCCGACACGGTGAGGTTCGCCTTGACCGGCCCGGGCCACGCATCATGGTACTGCCATGCGCCACCAGGAAGTGCTGTGTTATGCGGCCATTGCTGGTTCACCATCGTTGGCGAGTAGCCAAGCACGCGGTGATAGAGATCGGGACGGAACCAGGCCATGGTGAAGGCGGCGGCAGCACTGGAACTGAAGCCCATGGTTGCACGACGATCCGGATCCTTCGTCAACCGCACGTGCGCATTCTGTTCGACGCGCGGCAACACCTCCTGCTCGACCCATTCGGCGTAGGCGCCGGACACGGTGTCATATTCGCGGCCCCGTTCGCTGCCCTGCGCATCCTGTCCGCCGGCGCCTATGCCGATGGCCACCATCGGCGGCAGCTTGTGCGCGTGGATGAGGTTGTCCAGCACGTTGAACAGCATCTGCTCCTTGAAGAAGCTGTGGCTGCCGCCGTCACCGTACACGATGAATGGCGCTGCGGTGCCCGCGACGTAACCGGCCGGCACATAGACGTCGACCTCGCGACTCCAACTGCCAGGATGGCTCGCGGGCACCAGAAGATCGGATTTGTCGTCAGGAGCGGTCGAAGAGGAAGTCACCGCCGAATTCCTGCATCCGGGCGTATCGTCACGAACCATGCCTGGCCGGTAGATGACGCTGTCTGCGGAGGTCATGATGAACGTATGGACCGTGCCGTGCGGCACATTGGCCTGAGCAACAGTCTCTGGCGACGGCTGATGCGTCGGACCGATGATGAAGTTGCCCTCGCTATTGATCGACGGAGCCTGGCCATCCGGCAGTTCCGTCGCTTTCGGATAGTTTGGATTCTGCGGGTCGCGAGTGGGCGGAGTCGTCGTCAGGTTCAGTCCCGTCGTATCGATGAAGAACGGAGCTTTCGGGTCGCTTGTATTGGCACCAGCCGGAACCGACGCATTGTTCGGTACGCAAGCGGTGTCGGCGGCGATGGCCGGCGCGGCCGCAGCCGTCGAGAGCAGTGCTACCACGAGAACAGCATGGGCTTTGGTCATCTGTGATCTCCTCCGTCTCTGGGTACGCCGGCCCGCTTGGACTAATGTCTGAACCGTTTCGTACAATAGTCGAAACGGCAAGACAACGTCAAGTCTGGTATAGGGAGTTGAGGGGCAGGAGCGACGAAAAACTTTATTGCCTGAAATGACTGCTCTGAAGAGCTCCCCGTCACGACGTGCTTTCGCCCATCGAAGGCAGACTGAACTGGAAAGTAGCGCCGTGGCCGGCATTACTCGATGCCCACACCCGTCCGCCGTGATCTTCGATGATCGAGCGGCAGATCGACAATCCCATGCCCATGCCGTTGGACTTCGTCGTGAAGAAAGCGTCGAACAGCCGGTCTGCATTGGCCGGATCGATGCCCGGGCCGCAGTCCTGTACCGCAACCACCAGGTGTTCATCGTTATCCCGGTGGGACTCGATCAGTAGTTCACGTGGGTCGGCGCCGACGTCGGCCATCGCCTGGATTCCGTTGATGACCAGATTGATGAGTACCTGCTGAAGCTGGACCCGATCGCCGAGCACGGGAGGCAATCCGGAGGCGAGCCTGAGTTGCAGGGCAATCCGGTGATGCACGACCTGGCGCTGAACCAGGGCCACCACTTCGTTGACCACATCGTTGAGTTCCAGTTGCGTCTTCTGCGGGGCTTCCCCTTTTGTGAGCGAGCGCACCCGCAGAACGATTTCGCTGGCACGCCTGCCTTCGTTGATCATGTTCTCCACACAGGCCCGCACCTCCTCCGGCTGCGGTGTGCTGTGCCTGAGCCATCGCAGGCAGGCCTCGCCGCTGATGACGATTGCAGCGAGGGGCTGGCCGACTTCGTGGGCGATGGATGCACTCAGTTCTCCCAGGGTGGTCACGCGCGTTGCATGAGCGAGTTCCGCCTGCAACGCCAGCAACTGCTCCTCGGCCCGCTTCGCCTCGATCCGTCGTGTGGCCAGCTCCGCCTCGGCCTTCTTGCGCTCGGTCAGGTCGAGCACGAAGGCCACGCCGTTTTCCTGCGAGCCTTCCAGTAACGCTGCACCGATCAGAACCGGAACACGCCGGCCATCCTTGCGGATGTATTCCTTCTCATAGGGCTGGCAGGTCTGCCGTTGCCGGAGTATTTCAAGTGCATGGGCGTCGGCGGCGCGATACTCCGGGGGCGTCATCTCGACCCATCCGACACGACCCGACAGCAGATCATGTCGCGAGTAGCCTACGATCCGGAGAAACTCGTCGTTCGCGTCAATAGCCGCCCCTGCCACGTTCCAGAAGAACAGTCCAATGATGTTGGACGCAACGAGTCGCCGGATGCGTGCTTCCCGCTCGCGTAGCTCCTCCTCAGCCAGCTTGCGCTCACTATTCTCTTGCTGCAGATCGGTATAGAGCAGCGCGTTTTCCAGCGAGATCGCGGCCTGGGAGGCCAGCAGTTCCAGCACGCTCACGCGTTCCGGCGTGAACGCGTGCGTGGCCAGACTGTTCTCCAGATACAGCAGGCCGGTCAGGACAGAGCGCCGCATGATCGGCAGGCACAACACCGACTTGGGTTGCCGACGGGCAAAGTAGTCGTCTACCGCAAAGGGATTGGCTTGCATCGCATCCGTCAGCAGTACCCGCTCGTGGCTGCGCCGCACGTAATTGATGATGGAAGCAGGCAACGCCGAGCCGGACAACGCGGATTCCGGCAACTGTGACTCGCGTGAATCGATTTCCGATGACGTCGGCATGGCCAGCGCCCGGTTCAAATGCCGCTGCACGTCGATCGTCTGCTGCTCGACATTCGCTTCAGCCGCATGCACCAGGTCCTCATTGTGGACGAGCAGCAAATGGCCGGTCTGCGCGCCCGCGCTTTCGAGCATGATGTGCATCAGCGTGTCGACAAGCTCGTCGAGCACGATCTGGCCTGAGATGGCCTGCGAGGCCTTGGTGACCGACAGCAGATCCAGGTGTGCGCCATCGTCCGGCATAGCGACGGTACGCGCCGTGGATACTTCACGCAGGCGCGGCATGCGCGCGTCGAGTTGCCTGACCTTGCCGTGGGCACCCCAGCGTGCAAAGCAACTGCGCGCATTGCCAAGGTGGGCGCGGGCAGCGGTCGTCCAACCGCGGGCGATACAGAATCCCGCGGCCAGCTCGTGTGCGATGCCTTCGTTCTGGACAAAGCCGTGCTCGCGGGCCGCTTCAATCGCCTCTTCGTACAGATGCATGGCGTCGAGGTGCCGATCTTCGATGCGGGCGATCTCGGCCGACACCAGGGCGTGCTTGTCGGTAAACGTCGGCGGATAGTTGTCGGCCCATTCGCGCAGTTGTTCGCGGTGCCCGGTCAGGAGCTCGCGCCACCCGGCTTGCTCATCGGCGGAGGCGTTGTCATAGAGCGCGGATACCGTCAGCGCCGCGTAATAAAAGTAGTCGAGCACCGAGAACTGGCTGACCAAGGCCCACAGCCGCACTTTCGCCCGTTGGGCGGCATCGAGGGCTGCTACGTAGTCTCCCGCCAGAAACCGTGCCTGCAGTTTGATGATCCAGTACCCGCAGACGATCGCGCTGGTGCGGTCGTCGGTCAGTTGTGCTTCGAATGCCGCCTCGTCGAACTGTTCGTCGCTGAAGGTCGAGAAGCTCGCGCTCCTCCCCTGCAATGTCGCGATGAGGCGTTGCTGGCAAACGATCAGGTCCTCAATATCCCGGTAGCCGGCCTTGCGTACGAAGTCGAGGCTCCTCTCCGTCTCGCGCCACACCGAGTCAAGCGGATCGCCGCGCACCAGAAGGTCTCTGTTGGTATGCAATTCGCCGTAGCAGGCGAAGGTCACGTCACCCGTCTCGATCGCGGTGCGAAAGGCCGCCCGATTGAAATCGATGGCGGTCGCAATCGGCTGGGTCCAGACGGCAGCGCCTGCCATCGCAACGTAAACTTTAGCTTGATAGGCAAGGAAGCCATGCTTCTCAACCAGCTCACATCCGAGTCTGGTGAAAAGATAACCCTCGCGGTACCGATGAAACACCGGGCCGAGGATGAAGCCGAGAAAACTACACGCATGCGCGCCAGCGCCGCTCGTGCCGTGCAGCAGGCTGAGGTTCATCATGCGGCACAGCTGCAGGCAAAGCAGGTGGGTGTCGGTGAAGTAGGCGGCGTCGAACACGGTCGAGAGCAGACGCATCGCGGCCTGCAGCTCCGGATCGCGCATGAGTGGCAGGTCAATCAGACTCTCGATCGGGCGCCCCGCCAGGTTGAGCCAGACCGTTTCGTATTCGGCCTGGACCTGTTCCTGGGACGGGTGTGCCGGGAGGTCGATGCCGAACAGGCGCAGGCACGCAAGCGCGCTGTCGACGGCCTGCCGGTTCTCGGACCTCACGATATGCAACTGGACCTTCAGGTGGTAGACGGCCGCCTGATCGACTTTCGACTCGCCGCGCCGCAAGAGTTCGTCGATCAGTTGTCCGGCCTGGTCGAGGCGGCCGGCCAGAAACTCGCACTCCGCGCGTTCGAGCCACAGGCCGAACATGAGTTCGTACCGGCTGCCCCAGTCGCTGTCGTCGAGCAGGTCCATGGCCGCTGCCAGATACACGCACGTCGACGTGTACGCCGCCGAGGCCTTGGCGCGGCGCCCGGCACGCAGGTTGAGCGCCGCCACCTGCGCTCTCTCGTCCGGCTCATCCAGCAGTGCGGTGCCCCGATTGAACTGGTTGGCGACGTCGAACACATGCTCGGCGAGTTCTTCTGCCGTCAGGTTCGCCAGCAGCGCGCGGCCGATGCGCAGATGGACTTCGGCACGCTGCGCTTCGGGAATCAGCGAATACGCGGCCTGCTGGATGCGGTCATGCAGGAACTTGCCGGTGCCGCCGGTGCGCACCATCAAGCTTTCGCGGACCGCCGCCGCGAGCCCTTGCTCCAGTCCGGCCTCGAACTCGGCGTCACGGAGGCGCTGGCGCGCCAGTACTCTTGACCGCTCGCCGGGATGCGCGCTGGCCAGCTCGAGATGGCGCAGTTCGAATGCGTTGCCGAGGCATGCGGCCAGCTGCAGCGCTTCCTGCGCTGGAAGCGGCAATTGACGCAGCTTGCCCACCATCAGGTCGACGACGTTGTCGGCAAAGTCCTTCGCCTTGATCTGATCCAGATCCCACTGCCAGGCCCAGTGTCGCGTGTCATGCCGCAACAGGCCCTCCTTGTGCAGCGCATCCAGGAACTGGATAAAGAAGAACGGATTGCCCTCGGTGCGTTCGTAGACCAGACGCGTTAGCGATTCGCAGATGACGGGTGACGTATGGAGCGTGTCGGCGACCAGCTTGTTCAGATCCACAATCGACAGCGGTGCGAGTCTGATGTCCGTCACCGGTGCGCCACTGTGCGGGATCCTCTCGAGGGTGGTTACGAGCGGATGCGATGCGTCCACTTCGTTATCGCGGTAAGCGCCGATCAGCAGCAGATAGCGCGTGTCTGGGTGAGTGAGCAGGTCGTCGATGAGCGTCAGGCTGGCCGCATCGATCCACTGCAGATCGTCCAGGAAGAGGACCAGCGGGTGTGCCGCGCTTGCGAACAGCGTGACGAATTGCCGGAGCACCATGCGGAACCGGTTTTGTGCCTCGCCCGGCGCCAGCGCCGGGACGGGCGGCTGCGGGCCGATGATCAGTTCGACCTGCGGCAGCACATCGACGATGAGCTGTCCGTTGCCCCCGACCGCGGTCTGGATCTGGCGCCGCCAGCCGGCGATGCGCGCCTCGCTTTCGGCGAGCAGTTGCCGCACCAGTTCGTGAAACGCCTGCGTGAGGGTGGCATACGGAATATCGCGCTGGTACTGATCGAACTTGCCGGCACTGAAATAGCCATGCTTTGCGACAATTGGCTTACGCAACGCGTCGACCAGCGCCGACTTTCCGATGCCTGGGTAGCCGGAGACTGTCGCCAGCGCCGCCTGACCGGTGGCCGCCATGCGCTCGAAGGCGCCGAGCAGCGTTGCTGCTTCGGGGTCGCGTCCATACAGTTTGTGCGGAACCTGGAAGCGCTTCGAGGTATCTTCGGTGCCGGGCGGGAACGGCTCGATCCGGCCCGAGGCCTGCCATTGCGCGAGACACCGCTCGAGATCGGCTTTCAGGCCCTGCGCGCTTTGGTAGCGGTCTTCCGGCAGCTTGGACAGCAGCTTCATCACGATATTGGACACCGCCTGCGGCAGCTCGGGCACGATGTCGCCCGGTGGCGTTGGCATGCGGGCAATATGGCAATGCGCCCATTCCAGCGGATCGTTCGCCTGAAATGGCAACTGGCCGGTCAGCATGCGATAAAGCAACACCCCCATCGAATAGCAATCGGTGCGGTAGTCCACCGGACGATTCATGCGGCCGGTCTGCTCGGGGGAGATATACGCCCAATCGCCCGCCGGCATGGCCCCAATCTGGGCCGGGACAACGTCCGGGTCCTGGGCCGTCGCCATGCTGAAATCCACCAGCAGTACCCGGCCACTCTCAGGCTCAACGAGCATGTTGGCAGCCCGGATATCGCGATGGATGACCTGCGCCGCGTCGATACCCGCCAACGTATCCGCCAGCTGGCGGCTGATGCGCAGACACACCAGCAGATCCAGGCGCCGGTCGCGCCCCAGCACGACCTCGAGCGAGACGCCCGCGAAGTCCTCCAGGAGCTGCGCCGGGACGCCGCCCTCATTCACTAGCGCGAGCGGTCTGGCAATACCTGCGACGTTGAGGGATTGCAGCAACAGGTATTCGCGTTTCAGAAGAGCGGCGTGGGCCGCGTCGGTGTCTGTCGCAGGGAGCTTCAACAGCACCGGCACCCCATCCGTCAAGCGGCGGGCACGGTAGAGGTCCGAGCTTGCTGTGGTGCAGATCCGCTCAAAGGTCTGACAGTTCGCGATGTCCACGCCCCCTCCTTTGTCTGCTACGACCGGCCTGACTCCGACGGACGTAAGATTTTTGCTATTGACCGCTGCGGAGGGTCCGTCGAGCGTTGGACAAGTCACCACTTTGTGGTCCGAAGCGACCCATGGCTAGTCTACCCGGACCGCGCCCTCGGACATACCGCACGTGACAGTGTACGCACGGCCCGATTCGTCCTACCTTGCGGAACGAGCGCATCGCGGTCGTGCAACTGAAACAGGTCGATCTGATCCTGTGTGCGTCACCGGATGCGCCCGAGTTAGCCCGCCTGCGAGATGAGGTCTCGCAGAACGGTTTCCAGTTCCACTTCGCCCTTGACGACGTCGGCTTCCTCGCCTTCGAAGGCGATCCAGCCTTCATTGAACCCGTCGAGCATGCGCATACGCGGCAACGGTTCCTTCATACCTTGAGACCGGAACAGCGCCTCCCATGTTTCGCGCTGTACCACCTCCGCGCGAACCGGACGATCGAGCACCCG
>JBEKNG010000069.1:0-13035 GCA_049523075.1 Paraburkholderia sp. | reverse complement strand
TAGCAAATCACCAGCGCCGCGACCATGCCAAGGCCGGTGAAGGCCCAGCGCTGCCAGCCACCCGCCGCAGCCAGGAAACTGAAGGCGGCACCGCGGTTGTAGACCAGAATGAGGTTGAAAAACGGCGCAACCGCATGTGGAACACCGTATGCAAACACCTTCTGTACTGCAATCTTCGTGAGCTGATCGAACAGGATGACGATCAGCGCCACGCCAAGCCACGGTGCCAGCGAACCGCTGCTGGCGGGTTTCGACAGGGTTCTTGCCATTATGCCGCGCTCCTCGTTTCGCCGCTTCCAAACAGATTGCTAAAGCACCGGCCGCACAGCGCCGGGTGTTCGGCGTTCTCTCCGACATCCGCGCGGTAGTGCCAGCAGCGTTCGCATTTGAGGTATTTCGAGGCGAGCACTTCGACACTTTCGTCCGCTTCGCTTTCCACTTTCACCACCGTGGCGGAGGAGGTGATCAGCACGAACTTCAGATCCGCACCGAGGCTGGCCAGCGCGTCGTGACGCGCACCGCTCGTCCGGATTTCGACTTCCGCCTGCAGCGACGAGCCGATCAGGTTAGCCACGCGGGCTTCTTCCAGTGCCTTGGTGACGTCGCTTCGCACGGCGCGCAACAGCGTCCATTTATCGAGCAGCGCGGCGGCATCCGCCACTTCCGGATACGCGTGATACGTCTCCGTGAAGATGGTTTCGTTGTTGGGCTGGAACACCTTCCATGCCTCTTCTGCGGTGAACGACAGGAACGGCGCCATGATGCGCAGCAAGCCCTGGGCGATGTGATACAGCGCGGTCTGTGCGGCGCGGCGGGCGACGGAGTCGGGGGCCGTGGTGTACAGCCGGTCCTTCAGCACGTCGAGATAGAAGCCGCCGAGGTCTTCTGAGCAGAACGTCTGCAGTTTCGCGACGACCGGGTGGAACTCGTACCTGTCGTAGTGCGCGAGGATGTCTGTTTGCAGGTTGGCCGAGAGTGCGACCGCATAACGGTCGATCTCGAGCCAGTCTTCCACCGGACGCGCGTTTTTCTCGAAGTCGAAGTCCGACAGGTTCGCTAGCAGGAAGCGCAGCGTGTTGCGGATGCGGCGGTAGCCTTCCGTCACGCGCTTCAGAATTTCCTCGGAGATGGCCAGCTCGCCCGAGTAGTCGGTCGAAGCGATCCACAGGCGGATGATTTCCGCGCCGAGGCGATTGGCGACTTCTTCCGGATCGATGCCGTTGCCGAGCGACTTGCTCATCTTGCGGCCTTCGCCGTCGACGGTGAAGCCGTGCGTGAGCAACGCGTTGTATGGCGGACGGCCGTCGAGCATGGAGGCGGTCAGCAGCGACGAATGGAACCAGCCGCGATGCTGGTCCGAACCTTCCAGATACAGATCGGCCGGGAACTGCAGTTCGTCCTTGTGCGAGCCGCGCAGCACGTGCCAGTGCGTCGTGCCCGAGTCGAACCACACGTCGAGCGTGTCGCGATTCTTTTCGTACAGGTTGGCGTCGTCGCCGATCAGCTCGCGCGGATCGAGCGTCTGCCAGGCTTCGATGCCGCCCTGTTCGACACGTTGCGCGACTGCTTCGAGCAATTCCAGCGTGCGGGGATGCAGCTCGCCGGTTTCCTTGTGTACGAAGAAAGCCATCGGCACGCCCCATTGGCGCTGGCGCGACAGCGTCCAGTCCGGGCGGTTGGCGATCATGCTGAACAGACGCTGCTTGCCCCACGACGGGTAGAACGCCGTGTTCTCGATGCCTTCGAGCGCCGTTTCGCGCAGCGTCTTGTCGGTGTCGTTCGGCTTCACGTCCATGCCGGCGAACCACTGCGAGGTCGCGCGGTAGATGATCGGCGTCTTGTGGCGCCAGCAGTGCATGTAGCTGTGCGTGTACTTTTCCGTGCGCAGCAGCGAGCCGGCCGCGTTGAGCGCTTCGACGATCTTCGGATTGGCGGCCCAGATGGACAGCCCGCCGAACAGCGCGAGCGATTCGATATAGCGGCCGTCGCCCATCACCGGATTGATGATGTCCGAATCGGCCATACCGTGTGCCTTGCAAGACACGAAGTCTTCCACGCCATAGGCGGGCGACGAGTGAACGATGCCGGTACCGGTTTCCGTCGTCACGTAGTCGCCGAGATAGACCGGCGCCGTGCGCTTGTAGCTCGGGTGCGCGGACGCGAGCGGGTGATGGAAGCGCAGATTCGCGAGCTTGGCGCCCGTGGCGGTGGCGACGACGTTGCCTTCGAGACCGTATTGCTTCAGGCAGGCTTCGACGCGCTCTTCCGCCAGGATCAGCAGGCCGCGCGGCGTATTCACCAATGCGTAGACGATCTCCGGATGGACGTTCAGCGCCTGGTTGGCGGGGATCGTCCACGGCGTCGTGGTCCAGATCACGATGCCGCCTTCGCTGCGCGGCAACGCCGCCAGGCCGAACGCCTGCGCCGTCTTTTCCGGCTCGGCGAAGGCGAACAGCACGTCGATGGTCGGATCGGTCTTGTCCTTGTACTCGACTTCCGCCTCAGCCAGTGCCGAGCCGCAGTCGAAACACCAGTTCACCGGCTTCAGGCCGCGAAACACGTAGCCCTTTTCCATGATCTTCGCGAGCGCGCGGATTTCGCCGGCTTCGTTGGTGAAGTTCATGGTCTTGTACGGGTTGTCCCAGTCGCCGAGCACGCCCAGACGGCGGAAGCCGACCTTCTGCTTCTCGATCTGCTCGGTCGCGTAGGCGCGCGCCTTCTGCATCACTTCAGCGGCGGGCAGCGACTTGCCGAACTGCTTTTCGATCTGGATTTCGATCGGCATGCCGTGGCAATCCCAGCCGGGCACGTAGACCGCGTCGAAGCCCGCCAGGTTGCGCGCCTTGACGATCATGTCCTTGAGGATCTTGTTCACCGCGTGGCCGAGGTGGATGTCACCGTTCGCATACGGCGGCCCATCGTGCAGGATGAACTTCTTGCGACCCTTGGACGCGGCACGGATCGTTTCGTAGATCTTGCGTTCCTGCCATTCCTTGACCCATTGCGGCTCGCGTTTGGGCAGGTCGCCACGCATCGGAAACGGCGTGTCGAGCAGGTTGACCGGATATCGGGATTGCGGTTTCGAATCGGCTTTCTTGTTGCTCATGGTGTGGTCGCGGTGAATTCTTTCGATGCGCGGTAAGGGCGCGATATGCGCACGTTGCGCGGGGCATTGGGCGCGCCCGGCAGGCATGTCGCGTGATCCACGGACGCCCTTCGATGCGCGCGGCGAGGGGTACGTGTTTCGCTTGACGCTGACACGTACCGCGGCGGCTATCTAATTCGGTCGGTGGCTGAAGTGGCAAAGCCCGTGGAGCGGCTGCCCGGCGTGCCGGAGCCCACGGCCGCGAACCATGCACGCGCATTGGCGACGTCGCGTGCGATGGCGGCGCTCAGCGTTTCGAGGTCGACGAACTTCTCCTCGTCACGTAGCTTCTTCAGGAATTCGACGCGCACGAGTTTGCCATACGCGTCACCGTGCCAGTCGAGCAGGTGGACTTCGAGCAGCACGCGGCCGGAATCGTCGACGGTGGGGCGCAAGCCGAGGCTGGCGACGCCCGGTACCGGTTCCGCTTCGATGCCGTGCACCTGGACCACGAAAATCCCCGCCAGCGCTGGGCGCTTGTGGGCGATCGGCAGGTTCAGCGTGGGAAAGCCGAGATCGCGGCCAAGCTTCATGCCGTGGACGACGTGGCCGCTGATCAGGTAATCGCGGCCCAGCGCGGCGCGTGCCGAGTCGAGATCGCCGGCAATCAGCGCCGCGCGCACGCCGGAACTGGAGATGCGCGCGCCGGACGGATCCGCGACGGTGGCCATCTGTTCCACTTCAAAACCGTGTTGCTGGCCTGCGGCTCTGAGCGAGTCGAAATCGCCGGCGCGCCTGGAGCCATAGCGGAAGTCGTCGCCGATCATCACCCAGCGCGCATGCAGGCCGTTGACGATGATCCGTTCGACAAACGCATCCGGCGACTGGCTCGCAAAGGTGTGGTTGAAATGCTCGACTACCACGCGGTCGACGCCATTGGTGCGCAGCGCCTCGAGCTTGTCGCGCAGCATGGCGATACGCGGCGGGGCGCCGGCCGGGTTGAAGAATTCACGCGGGTGCGGCTCGAAGGTCATCACGCAAACGGGCAGACCGCGGGCATCGGCAGCGGCCCGCACATGGGCGAGCAAAGCCTGATGGCCGCGGTGGACACCGTCGAAGTTGCCGATAGTCAGTGCGCAGGGCGCACGGCTCTCGGCATTGGGAAGACCGCGGAAAACTCTCACAATAGCGTGTTGGGCGACGTTGAGTGTGGGGACGGCCGGCAGGAACGGACCGGACTCCGCAAAACACACGATTATAAACGCTCAATGCGAGGCACGGCGGCGCACCGCCGTTCGGCCGTCCCCCGAATGATAAAATCCGCGGATGAAAAAACTTGTCATCCTGATTTCCGGGCGGGGCAGCAACATGCAAGCCATCGTTCGCGCGTGTTCGCGCGAACGATGGCCGGCG
Organism: Paraburkholderia sp.; assembly: GCA_049523075.1. Lineage (GTDB taxonomy): Bacteria > Pseudomonadota > Gammaproteobacteria > Burkholderiales > Burkholderiaceae > Paraburkholderia. Next base: position 8,537 of record JBEKNG010000069.1, on the reverse strand, counting down.
CAAATCGCCGCCGTGATTGCCAGCCGTCCAGACGCCGCGGGCCTTGAGTTTGCGGCGTCGCAAGGTATTGCTACGGCGGTGGTCGACCACCGCCAGTTTCCCGACCGAGAGCGTTTCGACGCGGCGCTGGCACGCGAAATCGATGCTTGCGCGCCCGATCTGGTCGTGCTCGCCGGCTTCATGCGAGTGCTGACGCCCGGCTTCGTCGATCGTTACGCGGGGCGCATGCTGAACGTCCATCCGTCGCTGCTGCCGAGCTTTGCGGGCCTTAAGACCCATCAGCAGGCGCTCGACGCGGGCGTGCGGCTGCACGGCGCATCGATCCATTTTGTCACGTCGCAGCTCGATCATGGGCCCATCGTGGTCCAGTCCGCTGTGCCCGTGCTGCAAGGCGACGACGCTGTGGCGCTGGCCGGACGCGTACTCGAAACCGAACACATTATTTACCCACGCGCGGTGCGTTGGTTCGTTGAAGGGCGCCTCGCGCTCGACGGACTGCGCGTCACGCTGACGCCGCCGGAGCCGCAATGGCTCTTTGCCGACATCAATAGCAACAAGATCGCCGGAGAGGGCGTATGAGACTACATGGATTTCTGATTGGACAAACTGAAACGCTGCTCGCGGACGTGCTGAAGCTTGCCGGCCCCGCCGACGCTGCCACCAGCCGCTTTTTCCGCGCCCACCCGAAGCTCGGGCACGGCGAGCGCGGCGTGATCGCCGAAGCGGTCTTCGCGGTGCTGCGGCGCCGGATGGAGTTCGCCCATCTGGCCGAAAGCGGCACCGGCAGCCCGGCGCGCCGGATGGCCTTGCTGGGCCTGATGCAGACGGCAGGGCGCTCAGCGTTGAAGCCGTTTCTCTCCGACACTGAGTCCAACTGGCTCGAACACGTCGCGAAGATCGACCCGGAGAGCCTGCCGCTGCGGATTCGCATGAATCTGCCCGACTGGATCTATCAGGCGCTGTCGAAGCGCTTCGAGGCCGGAGAACTGGCGCAGCTCGCTGCCGCGCTGAATTACCCGGCGCCGCTAGACTTGCGCGCGAACCCGATCAAGGCGAGCCGCGACGACGTACTCGGTGCGCTGTCGAAGGCCGGCATCGAAGCCGGCGCCACGCCATTCGCGCCGTTTGGAGTGCGGGTGGTCGGCAAGCCGCCGCTCACCAAGCTCGACGCGTTTCAGAACGGCTGGGTCGAAGTGCAGGATGAGGGCAGCCAGTTGCTGTGTACGCTGGTGGCGCCCAAGCGTGGTGAAATGATCGTCGACTTCTGCGCCGGCGCGGGCGGCAAGACCCTCGCACTGGGCGCGATGATGCGCTCCACGGGCCGCCTGTACGCGTTCGACATCTCCGAGCGGCGCCTCGCCAAGCTCAAGCCGCGCCTCGCGCGCAGCGGGCTGTCGAACGTCAACCCGGTGTTGATCGACAGCGAGCACGACGCCAAGATCAAGCGACTGGCGGGCAAGATCGACCGCGTACTGGTGGACGCGCCGTGCAGCGGCCTCGGCACGTTGCGTCGCAATCCGGACCTGAAATGGCGCCAGTCGCCGGAATCCATCGCCGAACTGGCACCCAAGCAGTTGTCCATCCTGACGAGCGCCGCGCGTCTCGTGAAGGTGGGCGGCCGGCTCGTCTACGCAACCTGCAGCATTCTGGAAGCCGAAAACGAAACCATCGTCGAGCAATTCCTCGCCAATCACCCGGGCTTCGCCGTGGTGCCGGCGCGCGACGTGCTGGCCGAGCAGCGGATTGAGGTGGAGACGGGCGACTATCTGTCGCTGTGGCCGCACCGCCATGCCACCGACGGCTTCTTCGCCGCCGTGCTGGAGCGCCGCTCCTAAGCGGTTTTGCCGCACCGGTCGCGCTGTGCGTAGTCGCAGCGCGCCGGGTGCGCATACCCAATCATGCAGACCCGGATCTTCTCGCACCTGTTCGAAGACTTCGCCCACAACTTCGGTCAGCCGGTGATGTTTTGGCAGGCGCGAGCGACATACTGTCGCGACCGGTAAATTTGACCGGCGGGGCGGCCAACGAGCCGGTCAGCGCCGCCTGACGCGGCGGGGGGCTCCGTAAGCACGCCAAAAATACCGTATCAGCGTGTTTGCCCCGGGTTGATGTGCTACAAAAAATCCCCAACTGTTACAAACACTTGGAACGGTTCGCGTAGAATAACGTCCAATCTGTCCGTATGCTTTCACTTTCTTGACACCGCGTTTTTGGTTAGTCTTTCGGTTACTCTGTACGTGTTGTCTTTTGGTGTCCTGTCACTCTCGTTCCACAGGTAAATTGCCTTGTTGAATTCCTTGCTAGATTTTCTTGCCCACGGTCTGCTGCGTTTTTCCTGGTGGCAACTGGTGGTGTACACGCTCGTGGCGACGCACATCACGATCATCGGCGTGACGGTGTATCTGCACCGCTGCCAGGCGCACCGCGCCCTCGACCTGCATCCTGCGGTCAGTCATTTTTTCCGCTTCTGGCTGTGGATGAGCACAGGCATGCTGACCGGCCAATGGGCCGCGATTCACCGTAAGCACCACGCGAAGTGCGAGACCGAAGAAGATCCGCACAGCCCGCAAACGCGCGGCATCTGGAAGGTGCTGCTGGAAGGCGCCGAACTCTATCGCAGTGAAGCGAAGAACGAAGAAACCATGCGCAAGTTCAGTCACGGCACGCCGAACGACTGGATGGAACGCAACGTCTACACGAAGTATCCGATTCTCGGCGTGAGCCTGATGATGGTGCTCAACGTCGCGTTGTTCGGCCTCGTCGGTCTGACCGTCTGGGCCGTGCAGATGATCTGGATTCCGTTCTGGGCGGCTGGCGTGGTCAATGGCCTCGCGCACTTCTGGGGCTATCGCAATTTCAACTCGTCGGATGCGAGCACCAACATTTTCCCGTGGGGCATCCTGATCGGCGGCGAAGAACTGCACAACAACCACCACACGTATGCGACGTCGGCCAAGCTGTCGAACAAGTGGTACGAGTTCGATATCGGCTGGATGTATATCCGCATCATGTCGGCCTTCCGTCTGGCCAAGGTGAAGAAGATTGCGCCCACGCCGCGCCTGACCACCGGCAAGCAGGTGCTTGACCAGGATACCTTGCAGGCCGTGCTGGCAAACCGCTACGAAGTCATGGCCAGCTACGGGAAGGCGCTTAAGCGTGCATACCGCCAGGAGCTGGCGCATCTGAAGGAAGTGGGCGCGCGCGAAAAGTATCAATTGATGCGCGGCGCACGTAGCTGGTTCCATAAGGAAGAAGCCGGCCTTGACGAGCCGCAGAAGCGTCAATTGCCGCAAATCTTCGCGAACAGCCAGAAGCTGCGCACCTACATCGAGTTGCGCAATGAGCTAGCGGCTATGTGGGAGCGCTCGAACGCTTCGCGCGAACAGCTGCTCGTGCAATTGCAGGATTGGTGCCATCGCGCAGAACAAAGCGGTATCAAGGCTCTCCAGGAGTTTGCGATGCGCCTGCGTCGCTATGCCTGAGCCAGGAAAGTAAGCGCGAAATCTATTAAAATTTAAGTACGTCACAAAACCCCGCGTTTGGCGGGGTTTTGCTTTTTTAGGCCGCATAAAACGTCGGACACGACGCACGGCGATCAGCGGCGCATCAGCATGGTAGAGGGCATCATGAATCAGCAGGCGATCAGGAGCGTTGAATACGACCGGCCGCAGGCGCAGGGCTTGACCTGCGGCATCGGGCAGGCGTGGGCCAAGCTGCCCGACGTGCCGTCGGCAGAAGAAAAGCTCGCGCTGAAGGCGCGGATCCGCGCCTTGCTTGCGCGTGAGAAGGCGGTGCTCGTCGCGCACTACTATGTCGATGCGGAGTTGCAGGAACTCGCCGACGAGACCGGCGGTTGCGTGGCGGACTCGCTCGAGATGGCGCGTTTCGGCCGCGATCACGAGGCGCAGACACTTGTCGTGGCCGGCGTGCGCTTTATGGGCGAGACCTCGAAAATTCTCAGTCCCGACAAACGCGTGTTGATGCCGGATCTGGATGCGACCTGCTCGCTCGACCTGGGCTGCCCCGTCGACGAGTTTTCTGCATTCTGTGACGCGCATCCGGATCGCACGGTGGTGGTCTACGCGAACACCAGCGCTGCTGTGAAGGCGCGGGCGGACTGGATGGTGACGTCGTCGATCGGCCTCGAGATCGTTGCCGACCTGCATGCGCGCGGCGAAAAAATTATCTGGGCGCCGGACCGGCACCTCGGCAGCTACATCCAGAAAAAGACCGGTGCGGACATGCTGCTCTGGCAGGGCTCGTGCCTCGTGCACGACGAATTCAAGGGAATCGAACTCGATCTGCTACGTGCGCAGTATCCGGACGCGAAGGTGCTCGTGCACCCGGAGTCACCGGAGAGCGTCGTGGCGCTCGCCGATGTCGTCGGTTCGACGACTCAACTGATCGACGCCGCGCAACGGCTCGATGCCAAGCACTTCATCGTGGCGACAGATCTTGGCATTCTGTACAAGATGCGCCTGGCCGCCCCTGGCAAGACCTTTATCGAAGCACCCACGGCCGGAAATAGTGCAACTTGCAAGAGCTGCGCGCATTGTCCATGGATGGCGATGAACGGACTGACGAATCTGGCCGACGTGCTGGAGCGTGGTCACAACGAGATCTTCGTCGATCGCGCGGTGGGTGAGCGGGCGCGGTTGCCGATCGACCGCATGCTCGACTTCGCAGCGCGGCACAAGAAACGTGTGCAGGCAAGCGGCGACCTGGCGAAGGATACGGCGCTGTTTTCTAAGGTGGGGGCTGCGTAATGGGGGCGGCTGAACAGAACCAGGCGCGCTACCAGGCTGACGCGGTCTCACCATTGTATGAAGAAGTCCGCGCCCAATACGGCGCAGCGCTCGACGCCGCGCTTGCGCGCAATGTTGCCGATGTGCTTGCGGAAGACGTAGGTACCGGCGATCAGACGGGTCGCCTCGTGCCCGCGGATGATTTACGCGACGCGCGCATCATCGTGCGTGAAGACGCTGTGCTGTGCGGCGTGCCGTGGTTCAACGAAGTGATGCGCCACGTCGATCCGCGTATCGAAGTGCAGTGGCGCTATCGTGAAGGCGAACGCATGACGGCCGACACGCCCGTTTGCGAATTGCGCGGCCCGGCGCGCGCGCTGCTCACGGCGGAGCGCAACGCGCTGAATTTCCTGCAGATGCTTTCAGGTGTGGCGAGCGTGACGCGGCGCTACGTCGAGGCCATCGCCCATACTCAGGCACGCATTCTTGATACGCGCAAGACCTTGCCCGGGCTGCGGCTAGCGCAGAAGTATGCGGTACGCGTGGGCGGAGGCGCCAATCAGCGGCTCGCGCTCTATGACGGCATTCTCATCAAGGAAAACCACATCGCGGCGGCGGGCGGCGTGGGGCCTGCGATGGACGCTGCGCTCGCCTTGAACGCGGGCGTGTCGATCCAGATCGAGGTGGAAACGTTGGAGCAGCTCGAAACGGCGTTGGCGCATCGGGCGCAATCCATTCTGCTCGACAACTTTTCGTTCGACGCCATGCGCGATGCGGTGCGTCTTACCGCGGGGCGTGCGGTGCTCGAAGTCTCGGGTGGCGTGAACTTTGAGACGGTGCGTACGATCGCGGAAACTGGCGTCGATCGCATTTCGATTGGCGCGTTGACGAAGGACGTGCGTGCAACGGACTACTCGATGCGTATCGTCTGATTCTTCAGCTTTGCTTCGCGCTTGCGGCATGCATCAACGCCGCCCTGGCAAAAAAGGCCATCGCACACGAGCGATGGCCTTTTGCTTTTACACGGTTCGATCGGGACGACGACCGTACAAAGACCACGCGTCAGACGTTGCGGTTGCGCACGTTTTCGGGTGACAGCACCGTTGGCAATGCCTTCGGAAGCGCGGCGGGCCAGTCGCGGCTGAAATGGAGCCCGCGGCTTTCGCGCCGCGAGCGGGCGCTGTCGACAATCAGCGATGCAACGTCCACCAGATTGCGCAATTCCAGCAGATCCCGGCTCACCCTGAAGTTCGCGTAGTACTCGTGGATTTCGTCGCGCAGCAGTGCAAGGCGATGTTTGGCCCGCGCAAGCCGCTTGTCGGTTCGCACGATGCCGACGTAATTCCACATCAGGCGGCGCAGCTCATCCCAGTTGTGTGCCACCACTACTTCTTCGTCTGGGTCGGACACGCGGCTCTCGTCCCAGTCGGGCAGCGGTGCGTGGGCTGCGGCGCCGAAACCTTCCGCTTCGATGGCGGCAGCGGCGGAACGGCCGATGACCAGACACTCCAGTAGCGAATTGCTGGCGAGGCGGTTGGCGCCGTGCAGTCCGGTGCAGGAGGTCTCTCCGACCGCATAGAGGCCCGACAGGTCGGTGCGGCCAGCCAGATCCGTGACGACGCCACCGCAGGTGTAGTGCGCAGCCGGTACGACCGGAATGGGTTCCTTGGTGATGTCGATGCCGAACTCGAGGCAGCGCGCAAGGATGGTGGGAAAATGTTCTTGCAGGAATGAAGCCGGCTGGTGGCTGATGTCGAGGTACACGCAGTCGATGCCGCGCTTCTTGATCTCGAAGTCGATCGCGCGGGCAACGATGTCGCGCGGCGCGAGTTCGGCGCGTTCGTCGTGTTGGGGCATGAAGCGTGTGCCGTCCGGCAGCTTCAGAACGCCACCTTCGCCGCGGACGGCTTCAGAGATCAGGAGGGATTTGGCGTAGGGATGGAACAGGCAGGTCGGGTGGAACTGGATGAATTCCATGTTCGACACGCGACAGCCGGCGCGCCACGCCATGGCGATGCCGTCGCCTGTCGCGGTGTCCGGATTCGTGGTGTAGAGATACACCTTGCCAGCGCCTCCCGTAGCGAGCACCGTATGCGGCGCCTCGATGGTGACGGTGCGGCCGCTTTCCAGGTCGAGCGCATACAGCCCGTGACAGCGGCGCCCCGGCAGTCCCAGGCGGTCCGACGTGATCAGGTCGATTGCATAGTGGTTTTCAAACAGCGTGATGTTCGGATGGCGGCGCACGCGCTCGCTAAGTGTTGCGACCACCGCGTGGCCGGTTGCATCCGCTGCGTGAATGATCCGCCGATGGCTATGGCCGCCTTCACGCGTGAGGTGAAAGCCGAGCTCGGCCGCATCGTCTTTGGTGAACGGCACGCCTTGGGCGATCAACCATTCAATGGCTTCGCGCCCATGCTCGACGATGAAACGAGTGGCTGCTTCGTCGCACAGGCCGCCGCCGGCAATCAGCGTGTCGCTGACATGGTTTTCGATACTGTCTGCTGAATCCAGCACGGCGGCGATGCCACCTTGTGCCCAGTCGCTCGCGCCTTCCGTCATCGAAACCTTGGCAATCACCGCGACTCGCCGGGTCTCCGCCAGATTCAGTGCAACACTCAGACCTGCCAGGCCGCTACCGACAATTGCCACGTCAAAATTCATTTCCTGCATCTCCATCGCTTGATCAGCCGTTGCGACTCATGTCGCCGCTCACCGATAAACGAGAAAGCATACGCGTCGCACGACTCGAGGGAAAGCTGGCCGGATGGCCGATGCTGCAAGCAGAGGAAAACGCGCGGGATAATGGGCCGGGACGCACCGGCAGGCCGAAAGCCGAGGTGAAGAGCGTGGCCGAAAAGCGGGGGCCGAAAACGAAAAACCCCACACAAGTGCGGGGCTTTCGTCTTTGTCAACAAACAGGAAGCTAGACCTTATTTGATCTTGGTTTCCTTGTACGCCACATGCTTGCGGACGACGGGATCAAACTTGCTGATCTCCATCTTTTCCGGCATGTTGCGCTTGTTTTTCGTCGTGGTGTAGAAGTGACCCGTACCTGCGGTCGATTCCAGCTTGATCTTGTCGCGTGCGCCTTTTGCCATGATTTACTCCTTAGGCTTCACCGCGTGCACGCAAATCTGCGAGCACAGCGTCGATACCGTTTTTGTCGATCAGACGCAGGCCGGCGTTCGAAACGCGCAGACGCACCCAACGGTTTTCGCTTTCCACCCAAATACGGCGGTTTTGCAGGTTCGGCAGGAACCGGCGCTTGGTTTTGTTGTTCGCGTGGGAAACGTTGTTGCCGCTCATCGGCGCTTTCCCAGTTACTTGGCATACGCGTGCCATATGAGAGCACTCCTAATACGCTAATTCTGAGTTCGGACGCCGTGAAAGTTTCCCGGAAGGGCTGCGATGATCACTCAGTCGCTTATCCCCCGGAAGGCCTTTGATGGCTTCGGAACAGGGTTGGAAACAGGCAAACCGGAATTCTAGCAGAAAAAAAGCCGATAAATCAAACCTTATTTGCGATTGGCCATGCGGGGCAACCGCAGGACAACTGCACGACAGCGTAAGGGTGCAGCCGCGACACGGCGGGTGTCTCGGCGCTGGGATCCCGGGAAATTCACGACCAGCCGGCTCGCGCAAACGAGAACGTCTCGTGCGTGCCGATCACGAGATGATCGACCAGTTGGACATCGATCAGTGCGAGCGTGTCGCGCAGCACCTGCGTCAGGCGCCGGTCGCTGGCGCTGGGTTTGACCGCACCGGACGGGTGATTATGCGCCACGATCATGC
>JBEKNG010000068.1:0-13088 GCA_049523075.1 Paraburkholderia sp. | reverse complement strand
TGCCGCTCGACAGCCCGACCAGCATCGTGCCGACGAGGCCCGCGTTGCGGATTTCGGCGGCACTCGGCCAGACCGGGTCGCGGCGCGCAGCGAACACGAAGAGGCCAATCCCGGCAAACAGATTGCGCAAGCCGGACATCAACAACGGCGGGAATGAACCGAGCGCCACGTGCACGGCCAGATAGGTGGAGCCCCACACGAGGTAGACGACACTCAACGCGAGCGCGATCCGGCCGTTACGGGATTGGGGCAGACGGAGTGGCAAACGGCTGGGAAGTTGCAGCGACATGCGTTCAACCCGCCTCTGCCGTTCGAGGCCTTGCGCCCCCGCTGAAGACCCTGAGGCCGGATGGCGGGCGCCGCATCGCGAATGCGGCCTGGCTGGCAAGACTGGAAGACATGGCGGTAGAACAGGCAGAATGACAAAGGACGGCAAATACAGACCCATCAAGGCGCCCGGGTCGTCACGATGCACCGTGCAACCAGCGCCGCATGACAGCAGCGGGCATTCGCTGACAAGCAGGCGAGCCCCGATGCGCCAACCGTTCAGCGCACCGCGAGCATTATGCAGGAACGCCGTCAATTGACCATGAAAGAATCGTAAATTCCGTATCCGCTAAACAGTCAGGCCGGGGACTTGCCCCGGCCTGCGCTTGCCGCACCTGACGGTCCGAACCAACCAGGATAGAACCCGGATCAGTTGGCCATCGCACCCGATGCTTCGTGCTTCATGCCCATTGCATCATTACCCTTCTTCATCGTGTCTTTCGACATGCCGTCCTTCTTCATGCCGTCCTTCCCCATCGCGTCTTTCGACATGCTGTCCTTCTTCATGGTGTCGTTCGACATGGTGTCGTTCGACATGGCTCCGCTTGCCTGCGCGAAGGCTGCCGTTCCGCTTGCCATGAAAGCCACGGCCAGTGCTGCGATTGCGAACTTCTTCATGGGACTACTCCGTTTGTTGTGGATAGAGAGCCGGTCATGCCGGTGTGTTTCCGAAGCTTCTGCCGCTCGAGGGTCGGGCCCAACCCGCGCGCGTCAGGAGCCTCCGAACCAGTTGTAGCCCTGGTCGACCCAATAGCCGCCAGGGTACGTATTCGTGACGAACATCTCGACGATGTGCTTCGGATTCTTGTAGCCGAGCTTGGTCGGCATGCGCAGCTTCATCGGGAAGCCGTATTTCGCGGGCAGACGCTCACCGTCGTATTCGAAGGTGAGGAGTGTCTGCGGATGCAGGGCCGTCGCCATGTCGATGCTTTCGTAGTAGTCGTCGGCGCATTTGAAGCCGACGTACTTCGCGCTCGTATCGGCACCGACCCGCCGCAGAAAATCGGCAAACGGCGTGCCGCCCCAACGGCCAATCGCGCTCCAGCCTTCCACGCAGATGTGACGTGTAATCTGCTCGGCATGCGGCAACGCGTACAGCTCAGGCAAGGTCCATGTGCGCTGGCCGCTCACGAGACCGCTCACTTTCAGGCGGTAGTCCGTAGCATCGACCACGGGCGCCGAGTCGACGTCGTAGAATGCGTTGAACGGGAATGGTCGCGTGATCTGCGCTTCGGTGTAGGTCGGCGCAAGCTGCTGCGGATCGAAAATGAACGCCTGGGCACGATCGTTCAGTCGCGAGACGGCCGTGAGGAAGGCGTTTACCGATTTGTCGTCGGTAAGCGAGCAACCGGTTAGCATCGACAGGCCGCCGAGCGTGAGTAACTGTTTGCCGAACAGGCGCCGCGACGGCATGCTGAGTTCGCGGCGCGCATCGATCAGGATCGATGCGCGGTCGAGCTTGCTCGAGAAAATGCGTCGGGCCGGCTTTTTGTCTTGTGTGGTCATGGTGATTGTCCTTAGCGACCGCGCAGCATTGCCAGCAGCGAGCGCGGCACGAGTGCCACCATCGCCAGATGCACGACGATGAAAGCGGCCATCAGCGACATGGCGCAGAAGTGCACGATGCGTGCGTTGTCGTAGCCGCCCATCAGTTCGCGCAGCAGCGGAAACTGCACCGACTTCCAGATCGCGAGGCCCGAGAGCACCAGCACGATCAGGTCGCACACCACGAACAGGTAAGCGAATTTCTGCACCGCGTTGTAGACGCGCAGATCGGCGTGCGAGAGCTTGCCGGTCAACGCGGCGATGAAGTCGTGCAGAATCGCGCGCGGCGAGAGCGGCAGAAACTTGCGGAAGAAACGCAAGCTCGCCAGGTTGAGCGCGAGATACACGAGGCCGTTGAAGACCAGCAGCCACATGGCCGCGAAGTGCCATTGCAACGCGCCGCCGAGCCAGCCGCCCAGCGTGAGCGAGGGCGGGAATACAAAGCTCGTGAAGATCGGCGACGCGTCGTAAATGCGCCAGCCGGAGAGCATCATCGTGATCGCTGCAAGCGCGTTGAGCCAATGCGTGACGCGTACCCATACCGGGTTAATCGGGCCGGTGCGCGGAGGCGCGGCGGGCGGTGCCGTGTCGGATAAAGCGTGAGGGGTTGCCATTTGCATCTCCGTGAATCAAGGACCCGAGGCACATCGTGCGGCGCATGGTTGCGGACGTAGGGGACATCGGCGAACCTCCGCAGCGCGCAGCGGATCTCGACGAATGGCAGGGCGCTTTCAGTGGCAGTTAGCCAGTTCAGCCACCTGCAGTACCTCGCCCGTGGCGGCGTTTTCGACGAAGGCCACCACCCCGAACTTGCCGGCCTGCGCGTGGCTGTCTGCCGCGTCAGCGGGATCGAGGGCAATCTCGCGGCGAATCTGCGCACTGCCTTGCGCGAGCGGCACTGGGCCGATCCATTGCCGCACGACACGTTCGTGATGCAGCGTCGCACCATTGTTTTCGCCCGCACGCACCTGCGAGGTCAGTGCGTTTTCGTAGAGGGCGACGTAAGCGTTCAACGGGTCGTGGATAGCGGCGTTGGACGTAAAGCGCGCGTCGACGCCGAAGCCATTCGTGCCATCGGCGGGCGGCGCAAGTTCAAGCGCGACATCGGCCTGCGCCGGCTCGGCGATCACCTTGTGGATACGTTCGTCGAAACTCTCGGGCTGCGACCAGCTGCGCAACTCGCGACCCGACACGAAGATTTCCGGTGTGTAGATCGTGTGACCGCCGGCAAGATCGGTCAGGGTCTGTTGCCGTTCGGTGAAGCGATGCTGGGAGAAACGGTCGGTCCAGCCAAGGCTGTTCCAGTAGTCGACATGCAAGGCGAGCGGCACGATGCCTTGAGCAGCACCGCTGTCTTTCCACTGGCCGAGCCAATGGTCCGCCGGCGGACAGCTATTGCAGCCCTCGCTGCTGTACAGCTCCACCAGCGCGACGCGGTGGGCCGGGCTGTGCGCCGTGCACATCGCACCGGCGGCCTGAGCGACGCCGCTCGTGGCGAGCGCGGCAAAGAGCGCAACGGCACGCACGAAGAGCGAGTCGGCAAAGCGGCGGCTGACCGGATGCATAAGCAAACACATAAGCGAATGCACGCGGGGACGCATGAGAGAACGCATGGCAGGCTCCATCTGGGAATCTGCACGTTTGTCGGCCCACGCCGACTGTTATGACAGAGGATCTGAAATTTTTTTGTGAGACGGAGAAAGAGAACGTGGAGGTATCGCTCTGTTGTGGTTCTGGCCGCGGAGGGGATGGGCGAGTTTCTCCAAGAGCACCCATCATCCGGGCCGTCGCAATCCGCCGCGTCAAAACGCGTCAGCCGAGCCACGGGAGTCGAACCCCCAGCGTGCTACCATCGACCTACCGTGTGTGCCGTTTCGTTCGGCACCTTTTCTCACAATCTCTGCCGGCTCCCCATGCGTACTCCGTTTAACCGTGCCCCGTCCCGTCTGCGCCTGCGCAGCGCGGCCGGCTGCGCGCGCGCCGGAGACTCGGGCCACACCTCCCGCCAGCGAACGCTCCCGCTCTCCGCTGCCCGGCGTCTGACCTGAACGCACCTCCTTGACCGGAGCCGCGTCGGTCGGGCTCCGGGCCGATCTCGTACGCACGCTGTCCCTTCACCACAGATCGAAATAGAGGACCGTCATGAAGACGACCAAAACCTGCTATCTCACCGAACTCGACGTCGCCCGTCTGGAAAAACACGCTGCCATGCCCGGCGCGGATGCGCGGCTACAAGACATGCTCGATGAGCTGCTGCTGCGCGCTGTCATCGTGGATGCACACGAGATCCCCGCCAACGTCGTCACGATGAACTCGCGCGCCACGCTCGCCGACCAGGCGAGCGGCGAACAGATGACCTGGACCGTGGTGTATCCGCCAAACGCGGATTTCGGTAGCGGCCGGCTGAACGTGTTTTCGCCGGCCGGCCTCGCGTTGCTGGGGGCAAAACGCGGCGAGACGATTCGCTTCACGCCGCCAAGCGGCGCGCAACAGACGCTGAAGATCGAGCAGATCCTCTTTCAACCCGAAGCCGCCGACGATTTCACGCTGTAGACGCTGCGGACCAGGCCGCATCACCTTTCATGTTGCGGCGCGACACCCCGCGCAGCCCAATCGAGACAAGCCTCCTAGGCTGTAAGCCGGGACAGAATTGGGCTGCGCCCATTTTGAGACCGGTTGCCAAGCACCGCCCGGTCGGTGTATCGTGTGCGCTGCTAACGCGGGGGTCCTGCGTCGCACAGGGTTTGGAGGTCTGTGCTGCGTGGGTGAGAAATACCCTTTGAACCTGATCTGGATAATGCCAGCGCAGGGAAGCGTACGGAATTCGCCTCGCAGCACCGTCTCATCCTCTCGCGACTTCCGACAACTTCCATCTCGTCTCCTGGTTAGCGGCCCCACATAGCTTTGCATGGAGATCCGCATGAACGCCAATCCGAAGTTCCTTTCCGCCGACGCTCACGTCGATGCGGCCGCTGTCGCCCCGCTGCCGAATTCCCGCAAGATCTACGTCACTGGCTCGCGCCCCGATATCCGCGTGCCGATGCGCGAAATCAGCCAGTCGGATACACCGGACAGCTTCGGCGGCGAGAAGAATCCGCCCGTGTTTGTCTACGATACGTCGGGCCCCTACTCCGATCCGGAAGCGCAGATCGACATCCGCGCCGGTCTGACGGCGCTGCGTCAGCGCTGGATCGAGGAGCGCGACGACACCGAAGCTTTGAGCGGCCTGACGAGCGACTACGGCCGCGAACGCGCCGCCGACCCTGCGACGACGGAACTGCGCTTCCAGGGCCTGCATCGCACGCCGCGCCGCGCCAAAGCGGGCGCCAATGTTTCGCAGATGCACTACGCGCGCAAAGGCATCATCACGCCGGAGATGGAATACATCGCGATCCGCGAAAACCAGCAACGCGCTACGTATCTGGAAACGCTGAAGACAAGCGGTCCGAACGGCGAAAAGCTCGCCGCGATGATGGGCCGCCAACATCCAGGCCAGGCGTTCGGCGCGAGCGCGTTCGGTCCGAATGGCCTGACGGAAATCACGCCCGAATTCGTGCGCGAAGAAGTCGCACGTGGCCGCGCAATCATCCCGAACAATATCAATCACCCGGAAAGCGAGCCGATGATCATCGGCCGCAACTTCCTCGTGAAGGTCAACGCGAACATCGGCAACTCGGCAGTGACCTCGTCGATCGGCGAGGAAGTCGACAAGATGACCTGGGCGATCCGCTGGGGCGGCGATACGGTAATGGATCTCTCCACCGGCAAGCACATTCACGAAACGCGCGAGTGGATCATCCGCAATTCGCCGGTGCCGATCGGCACGGTGCCGATTTACCAGGCACTGGAAAAGGTCAACGGCAAGGCGGAAGACCTGACGTGGGAAATCTTCCGCGACACGCTGATCGAACAGGCCGAACAAGGCGTCGATTACTTCACGATCCACGCCGGTGTGCGTCTGCAATACGTGCCGCTGACCGCCAAACGCATGACGGGTATCGTCTCGCGCGGCGGCTCGATCATGGCGAAGTGGTGTCTGGCTCATCACAAGGAAAGCTTCCTGTACGAGCACTTCGAAGACATCTGCGAAATCATGAAGGCCTATGACGTGGCCTTCTCGCTCGGCGACGGCCTGCGTCCCGGCTCGATCTACGATGCCAACGACGAAGCGCAACTGGGCGAACTGAAGACGCTCGGCGAGCTGACGCAGATCGCGTGGAAGCACGACGTGCAAACGATGATCGAAGGCCCGGGCCACGTGCCGATGCAGTTGATCAAGGAAAACATGGACCTGCAACTGGAATGGTGTGACGAAGCACCGTTCTACACGCTAGGGCCGCTCACCACCGACATCGCCCCGGGTTACGACCACATCACGTCGGGCATCGGCGCGGCGATGATCGGCTGGTTCGGTACCGCGATGCTCTGCTACGTGACGCCGAAGGAACACCTGGGGCTGCCGAACAAGGACGACGTCAAGACCGGCATCATCACCTACAAGCTGGCAGCGCACGCCGCCGATCTGGCGAAGGGCCATCCGGGTGCACAGGTGCGTGACAACGCACTGTCGAAGGCGCGCTTCGAGTTCCGTTGGGAAGACCAGTTCAACCTCGGTCTCGACCCGGATAAGGCACGCGAATTCCACGATGAAACGCTGCCGAAGGACTCGGCCAAGGTCGCGCATTTCTGCTCGATGTGCGGCCCGCATTTCTGCTCGATGAAGATCACCCAGGACGTGCGCGAGTTCGCGGCGCAGCAAGGCATCTCCGACGACGACGCCTTGAAGAAAGGCATGGAAGTGAAGTCGATCGAGTTCATGAAGAAGGGCGCTGAGATTTATCAGCGGCAGTAAGGCCCTCGGGCGAGCATGGCGGCGCTCGCAGCATTCGCCGCCGCGCTCGCTTGTCTGCCAGTCATGAATGCAGCATTGAGCCCGCCTCTAGCGGGCTCTTCCATTTGAGACGCGCCCTCTCACCGCCGCACATGGGCACCTTGAGCCGATTCCTCTCAACGATCTACTGAAATAAGCGGTAACGACTTTGCAACCTGATATGCGACCGCTCAGCGTAAGCTGAGAAGATGATGCCGTTTTGCATACCATCAACATCAACCGTCGCGGCATCCAGACGTATCAGGAGCGTGCCATGAGTTTTCTTTCGGTTACCAGCCGCCTCGCCGCCGGGGCTGCGGTGCTTGCCCTTGCCGGCTGTTATTACCCCTACGGCTACTATCCCTACGGCGCGAACGGCGATTACGCCAACGTGCCGGGTCCGTCTACCCAGACCGGAGTCCCGGTAACCGCCAGCGGCGAACCGCAGCCGGCCTTGGACAACCACGAGCCTATCCCGGCCCCGCCACCGCCGTCGGTCACGACTTCGGGTTCTTACACGGTGCCGTCCGCGTCGTACGCGGCGTCCCAGCAACAGCAGGTCTATGTGCCGGCAGCGGCGCCCGCTTATTCGGGCTATCCCGCTGCGGATTACTATCCCTATCCGGCCTACCCCTACTATGGCTACGGCTACGGTTATGGCTATCCGTACTACGGACCGTCGGTCTCGATCGGCTTTGCCGGATACTGGGGCGGTGGCTGCTGTTGGGGCGGCGGCGGTTGGCACGGCGGCGGTGGCTGGGGTGGCGGCTGGCACGGCGGTGGCGGCGGTCACTGGCACTGAGCTCAAAATTACGCATCTGGCAATGAGCGGCGGCGAGCGGTCTGAATCGCCGCCCCCGCCGCGACGCTTCACCACCGCACCGCCATCATCCTCTGCATCAGCTCACTCCCCGCTTCAATCACCAGATCCGACCGCGGCGCCAACCCGGCGCCATCTACCGGTCACCTGCGCGCCATCTGCGTGACCGGCTACCGCCTTTTGTGTAGTTTCCCGTAGTTTCCCGTCTTGACTGCGCCAGCGTTGGCTTTATGCTGGATGCCGCATGTGCACTATTTGTTTATTAAATACGCGATTCCGGTGCTGTTACCACACGCAGCCATACCGTCATCCGTCCTACCCCATCCGGCGCGTCACGTAACACGCAGTCCGTGGCGTCGACTCGAACAAAAAAGAAGGAGGCGTGATGTTTCACCAACTGTTGACCCCCATCGGCAATTCGCTCTTGCCGTCGTTCCTCGTCGCCGTGCTACCGATCCTGGTCGTGCTGGTGCTGCTCGGCTGGGCCCGGCGCCCCGCCTGGCAGGCCTCGCTCGCCGGACTGATCGTCGGGCTGCTGGTGGCGATCTTCGGCTGGCAGTTTCCGGTCGGGCTCGCCATCAACGCCGTGGTGGCCGGCGCCGTATTCGCGCTCTGGCCGATCATGTGGATCGTCGTCACCGCGATCCTGCTGTACAACATCGCGCAACGCTCGGGCCGCTTCGAAGCGTTCCGCATGTGGATGATCGACAACCTGCCGAACGACCGGCGCATCGTGCTCGTCGTGATCGGCTTCTCGTTCGGCGCGCTGCTCGAAGGTATCTCCGGTTTCGGCACACCGATCGCCATCACCAGTTCGCTGCTGATCCTGCTCGGCTTCCCGACGCTCGAAGCCCTGACCTTCACGTTGATCTTTGACACTGCGCCGGTTGCCTTCGGCGCGCTCGGCGTGCCGGTCACCGTGCTCTCCGCGGTCACCCACCTGCCCGCCGACAGCCTCGCCCAGATGATCGGCCGCCAGTTGCCGTTCTTCGCCTTCCTGCTGCCGTTCTATGTGATCGCCGTGTATGCGGGCTTTCGCAACATGCTGCGCATCTGGCCGGTGCTGCTGGTGGCCGGCGGCAGTTTCGCCGTCACCCAGTTCCTCGCCTCGAACTACCTCAACTACAGCCTGACCGACGTGCTCTCGTCGCTGGTCTCGCTAATCGTGACGGTGGCCTTCCTGAAGGTCTGGAAGCCCGCCGCGGATCCGAAGTTCGCCGTCAACATCGACCGTATCGCCGAAGTGCGCAACAGCAAGATCAGCGGCGCGCAGGGCTGGTATCCGTGGATTATCGTCTCAGTGGTCGTGATCGTCTGGACGATCGCCAAGGTGTTCACGATCGGCGACGTCAAGGTGGCGTGGCCGGGCCTCGACAAGGCGGTCTATATCACGCTGTACCACACGCCGTATGGCGCCATCTGGGACTTCCAGCCGCTCGCCACGGGCACCGCGATTCTGGTCGCGGCGATCATCACGGCGTTCCTCGTGCGCATCTCCGTGGCTGAATTCGGCCGCGCCATCGTCGATACCTGGGTGCAGACACGCATCGCTATCCTGACGGTGGCGACCATCGTCGGGCTCGCCTACCTGATGAACTACGCGGGGCTCACCTACACGCTCGGCCTCGGTGTGGCATCGGTGGGCGCGTTCTTCCCGCTGGTGTCGGCCTTCCTCGGCTGGATCGCCGTGTTCCTGTCGGGCAGCGACACCTCCGGCAACGCCCTGTTCGGCAACCTCCAGGTGGTGGCGGCCAACCAGCTCAATCTGAACCCGATCCTGATGGCGGCGACCAACTCTTCAGGCGGCGTGATGGGCAAGATGATCTCGCCGCAGAACATCTCTACCGGCGTCGCGACCACCGAACTGAAAGGCAAGGAAGGCGTCGTATTCGCGAAGACGTTCAAACACTCGCTGATCCTCACCATCGTGCTCGGGATCATGGTGTGGCTGCAGCAGAACTACCTGCAATGGATGATTCCGCATTGAGCGCCCGCTCGCAGTCATGAAGAAAGGCACGCCCGCGGGCGTGCTTTTTTTTGCCCCGCACCACAGATTCCCTGAATTTTTCTCACATATCCGTGAGAATTGATCGTTTTACGCAGGCCGCCGCGAGGCCTACGCTTAACCCCGTCGAACCATCCGCAACAAGAAGATCTTGCTGTTTCATTCCAGCGTGAAATATTCGCGAAATCCCACTGGTACCATCTCTTCGCGTCTCGACTCAACCGCGCGCGGCGCGCCCTCCATGAATTCCAAAAACATAGTCCAGCTTCTCGTGCTCGCCGCTTTGTGGGGTGCCTCGTTCCTCTTTATCCGGGTCGGCGTGACCGACTTCGGAGTGGCGCCGCTAATGGCCTTGCGCGTTGGCATCGGGGCGATGTTTCTCGTGATCGTGCTGTTCGCGAGACGCCCGGTGCGCCAGTCACTAACGACCCTGCGCTCCCGCGCGCTGCCGCTCCTCGTGGTCGGCATCCTGAACTCGGCTGCGCCGTTCTGCCTGTTTGCATACGCGGAGTTGACCTTGTCGGCGGGTGTCACTTCGGTGATCAACGCGACCGCGCCGCTGTGGGGCGCGCTGGTGGCCTTCCTGTGGCTGAAGGACCGGCTGAGCGCGCTGCGCAGCGTGGGCCTCGTGATCGGCTTCCTCGGGGTGTCGATGCTCGTGTGGGATCAGATTGCGGCGGCGCACGGCGGCAGCGCGTCGCCCGTGACCGTGGCGCTCGCCGCCGGGGCCGGCCTCGGCGCGACGCTGCTCTACGGTATTGCCGCCAACTATACGAAGCGGTATCTGACGGGCGTCGACGCGCTCACGGTCGCCACCGGCACCATGATCGGCGCCACCGTCGTGCTGGTGCCGCTGGCGGCGATCTATTGGCCGGCCACTCCGATCTCGCTGCACGCGTGGGGCGCGGTCATTGCACTGGGCGTCGCGTGCACCGGCGTCGCCTACATGCTGTACTTCCATCTCATCGCCACCGTCGGTCCGGCTCGCGCCATCACCGTGACGTTCGTGGTCCCGATCTTCGGGATTTTGTGGGGCGCGCTGTTCCTCGCCGAAAGCGTGTCGCCGGGCATGCTCGAAGGCTGCGTGGTGATCCTGATCGGCACCGCGCTCGCGACTGGCGTAGTCAACCGGATTCCGTGGGTGGGACCACGCCGCCATAAGCGCGCCGATACCTGAGAGCGTTACGCGCGACGCTGGCAGGGCGGGGTCGGGCAGACCATAAAAAACCCGCCTGGAAAACCATCCCAGGCGGGTTTTTGACAGAGCGGGCGGCGAATCAGCGCAACTGATCGACCACGAGGCTCATGATCTCCTTGGCCGGCTGCGACGAGTCGATATTGCCCTTGTCGTCGACGACCGCTACGCGGGTCTGGTCCGGCGTGACCGCACGCACGTTCACGAGGTACTGCTTAGGGGTCTTTTCGGTCTTGCCGTGGAATACCTGGCTCCAGAAGCCCTGCTCGGCGGACCTCATATCCTTCGGATCCACGTAGCGGATCGAATACAGGCCGCGCGTACGGTCGCGATTGTCGACCGTGAAGTTGCTGCGGTCCAGCGCGATGCCCACGCGTACCCACGCGCGGTCATACGGCTCGCCCAGCGTGAGCTCGTTGGAGGTGTATTGAGCCGAATTGTTCGATGTCTCGTTCTGATCCGGCCTGGGCGGTTGCGTCGACATGGCGACGTTTTCCGCTGCGACCTTGGCGTTGGCGGAGTTCACCCCCGCGCTTGCCGCGCCCGGCGCCGTCTGCGCGCCCGCCGGCGACAGGACCGTGGTCTGCGTGTTGCCCGCTGCGGCACGCGAATCGGCCACGGCCAGCGACGCCATCAGGCGCTTCAGGTATTCCATTTCGAGACCCGGATCGTTCGGCTTAGGCTGCCACGTGGTCGAGTCGCTGTTCGCCCCGCTGAGGGCTTCCTGCATGCCCTTCTGGCTGATGAACACGTAGGTACCGCCGCTCGGCGCCGCTTCGAGGCGGGTCCGGTACTTGTTGCGCTCCGACGCCACGTAGGAGTTGCCCATTGCTTTCGACAGCGTATTGCGGATCAGGCCGTCGTTGATCGACGCATGGGTTTCGTTCCAGTCCGTCTCCATCACACCCTTGTCGCGCTGGTCCACCACCAGCAGGAAGCCCTGCTCCTGCCAGAACCGGCGAATCTGCGCCCACGCCTGATCAGGCGTCTTGTCGTCGATCACGAGCCAGCTCTCGCTGCCGTCACGCTGGATGTGCATGCCCTGGACGGCCGGCGCCACGGTCAGGTCGGAAGTCGGCGCCTGCGCCTGAACCTGATTGAGCGTGGACAACGAAGTTTCGCCGCCTTGCGGTGGAAGCGAGCGCTGATCGGCCGTCTCATCGATCAAGTTCGGCGGCACGGCCAGCGACACCTGCTTGGATTTGGAGTCGCTCTTGTAGTCAATCTGGGTCGGCGACGAGGTACCACAGCCGGCGACCAGCCCGCCTGCCATCAGCAATACTGCATACCGCTTGGTAAGACGAAGATCAGTCATGTTCAGGGAATCCTTCCGCTACGCCACGGCAAGTTTCCGTGGATCAACCCGTTATTTTACCGATCCCGGACCAACATGTGCAAAAAGCCGGTTCGGCGGCCGCCTTACCGTGTCTCGAAGGCCACTTTGAGCGGTCGCAATCACGGCTCGCCGAGAGGGTGAGGCGCGGGGCGAAAGCGCCTCGATTTTCGCCTGGAATTCGCCAGGAAATCCCTGCGGCGAACACTCGCCGCCCCGAGGCGAACGCCCAATTTAACAATTCACAACATTCCCCACATCAACGTCGGAGTGTCCTGACAGAAGCCCTATCCCGTTGTTTTACCGAGCCATTTCCGGCTCCCACGGCCGATATTTTTGAGATTTCAGAACGGCTCATTTTGCCCCACCAGCATTGATCAGGAAACCTCAGTGATATCTTGAATTAACCATCTTGAAAAAACGAAGAGGCCAGCATGCGGGTGTCGAAGATGATCAATATTCCTATTTGTGGAAGCGTCGCGTTATCCGCGACGCTGACTGTGTTACTTCCCGTGACAAACGCCTGCGCGGCGCTCGGCGGCACCATGGCCACCACGCCTGGCGAGGCAAACGCTGCGCCGGTGACGCTGCTGAACGGCGCGGTACAGATGCGCTCGCGTGTCGACGCGGGCGGCACGACGGTCAACGAATACGCCTCCAGCACCGGCCAGATCTTCGCCTACAGCTGGCAGGGACCGACGATGCCCGACCTGCCGGCGCTGCTCGGCGCCTACAACGCCTCCTACCGGGCCGGCGCTGCCGCAGGGTTCGCCGCCACCCAGGACCTGCACGCGTCACGCGTCGCCCGCTCCGACGTGGTCGTGGAGTCGGGTGGCCAGATGCGCAGCTATGTGGGCCGCGCATGGCTGCCCGGTGCGTTGCCCGCCGGCGTCACGCCTGCCGATCTGCCCTGAAGGAGGACGCCCATGCCCACTCGCATCGTGTCCGTGCTCCTGCTTTGCAGTGTGCTCGTCAGCTTCCTCACCGCCTGCG
>JBEKNG010000067.1:0-13122 GCA_049523075.1 Paraburkholderia sp. | reverse complement strand
CCGACGAGGCTGAAGCCGACATCCGCCGCCGCGTCGAAGCCAAGGAAGTGGTGATCGGCTTCGGCCACCCGGTGTACACGATCTCCGACCCGCGCAACAAGGTGATCAAGGAAGTGGCGAAGAAGCTCTCGAAGGAAGCCGGCAGCACGAAGCTGTTCGACATCGCCGAGCGCCTCGAAACGGTGATGTGGGACGCCAAGAAGATGTTCCCGAACCTGGACTGGTTCAGCGCCGTCTCGTACCACATGATGGGTGTACCCACCGCCATGTTCACGCCGGTCTTCGTGATCGCCCGTACGGCGGGCTGGAGCGCGCACATCATCGAGCAGCGCATCGACAACAAGATCATCCGGCCGAGCGCGAATTACACCGGTCCAGAGAATTTGAAGTTCGTGGCGCTAAATAGGAGAAAATAGCGTCCGCTGTGCGCTTTCAGGGCGCGTGCAGTTCCACCCTGGCGGCGGCTTCCACCCGTAGCCGCGCACGGTTCAACCAATATTAGATAGAAAGGCTAACTCCATGAAAAAGCTGTTGATCGCCGCCGTTGTCGGCGCCTTGTCCTCGACGATGCTGATCGCCGCGACAGACGCTTCCGCTCAAACGGCGTCGACCACCGCCGCAACCTCGACCCCCGCCAAGAAGGCCGCGCCGAAACGCCCGGCTCCGAAGCGCCTGATCAAGCGTAAGCCGAACGCGAAGAAAGAAGCGAAGGTCGATCCGGTACCGGACGGCGCAGTGAAGTGGTCATGTAACGAAGGCCTGTCGTTCGATCTGAAGGGCGACATGAAGCGCGACCAGATCGTCACGGTTCACTGGGCCGACAAGAATTACAACCTGCCGCGTGAAACCACTACCACGGGCGCTGACCGCTTCCACGACGCCGCTTCGGGTCTGGATCTGGTTGTGATCCCGACCAAGGCGATGCTGTTCTCGGACAACGACGGTTCGCGCCTCGCGGACGAGTGCAAGACGGCTGAGATGTCACAAGGCGCACCGGCTCCGACGCAATCGAACGAGCTGATCAAGAACCCGAACAACTAAGTTTCCTTTTTATAAGGGAAGGCCCCGATGTCCGCTCCGATATCCAACGTACGGCCCGACCCGGACCAGGTCCTGGTCGACATTGCCGATTACGTGCTGGATTTCCCGATCGACAGCACGCTCGCACTGGAAACCGCGCGTAACTGCCTGATCGACACGCTCGGCTGCGGACTCGAGGCGCTCACCTACCCGGCCTGCACCAAGCTGATGGGACCAATCGTGCCCGGCACGATCGTCCCCAACGGCGCCAAGGTGCCTGGCACGTCGTTCCAGCTCGACCCCGTTCAAGCCGCCTTCAATATCGGCGCCATGATCCGTTGGCTGGACTTCAACGACACCTGGCTCGCCGCCGAGTGGGGTCACCCGTCGGACAACCTGGGCGGGATTCTCGCCACGGCCGACTGGCTCTCGCGCGCCGCCATCGCCGCCGGCAAAAAGCCGCTGACGATGAAGGACGTGCTGGTCGGCATGGTCAAAGCCCACGAAATTCAGGGCTGCATCGCGCTGGAAAACTCGTTTAACAAAGTCGGGCTCGATCACGTGCTACTCGTGAAGCTCGCCTCGACCGCCGTGGTCGGCCAGATGATCGGCCTCACGCGCGCCGAGTTGATCAATGCTGTTTCCTTGGCGATGGTGGATGGCCAGGCGCTGCGTACCTACCGCCATGCGCCGAACACAGGCTCGCGCAAGTCGTGGGCGGCAGGCGACGCCACCTCGCGCGCCGTGCGTCTCGCACTGATCGCGAAAACCGGCGAGATGGGCTATCCGTCGGTGCTGACCGCGAAGACGTGGGGCTTCTACGACGTACTGTTCAAGGGCAACGCGTTCAAGTTCCAGCGCCCGTACGGCTCGTACGTGATGGAAAACGTGCTGTTCAAGATTTCATTCCCAGCCGAGTTCCACTCGCAAACGGCGGTGGAAGCGGCGATGACGCTGCATGCGCAACTGCGCGCGGCAGGCAAGACTGTGGAAGACATCAGCAGAATCACGATTCGCACGCACGAAGCGGCGATCCGTATCATCGACAAGCAAGGTCCGCTGAACAACCCGGCCGACCGCGACCACTGCATCCAGTACATGATTGCGGTGCCGCTGATCTACGGCCGCCTGACGGCCGCAGATTACGAAGATTCCGTCGCGCAGGACCCGCGTATCGACGCGCTGCGCGACAAAATGAGCTGCGTGGAAGACCCGCAGTTCACCAAGGATTATCACGATCCGGAGAAGCGTTCGATCGCCAATGCACTGACGGTCGAATTCAACGACGGATCGACATTCGACGAGGTAGTGGTCGAATACCCGATCGGTCACAAGCGCCGCCGTGCAGACGGTATCCCGTTGTTGGTCGAGAAGTTCAAGACCAACCTCGCGCGCAAGTTTCCGGTCAAGCAGCAACAAGCGATTCTCGATGTGTCGCTGGACCAGGCGAGGCTCGAAGCCATGCCGGTCAATGAATACGTCGATCTGTATGTCATCTAGTTCAGTACTGTAGCTCCGCGATCAAACCAAGGAAAACACCATGGCCCACAACCTCCACAAAACGCTCAAGGAATTCGACAGCGGTTCCGGTAAAGGCAAGTTTTATTCGCTGCCGCAACTCGGCAAGGCACTGAACATCAAGATCGACCGCCTGCCGGTTTCGATCCGTATCGTGCTGGAGTCGGTGCTGCGTAACTACGACGGCAAGAAGATCGCCGAAGAACACATCACGCAACTGGCAAACTGGAAGCCGACCGCCTCGCGCGTCGACGAAATCCCGTTCGTCGTCTCGCGCGTCGTGCTGCAAGACTTTACCGGCGTGCCGTTGCTCGCCGACATCGCAGCGATGCGCGGCGTCGCGCAACGCGCCGGCAAGGACCCGAAGTCGATCGAGCCGCTGGTACCGGTTGATCTGGTGGTCGACCACTCGGTGCAGATCGATTACTTCCGCCAAAAGGATGCACTCGACCTGAACATGAAACTGGAATTCCAGCGCAACAACGAGCGCTACCAGTTCATGAAGTGGGGCATGCAGGCATTCGACACGTTCAAGGTCGTGCCGCCGGGCGTGGGTATCGTTCACCAGGTGAACCTCGAGTACCTCGCACGCGGCGTGCACAAGAAGGCTGACGGCAGCGACACCGTGTACTACCCGGATACCCTCGTCGGCACGGACAGCCACACGACGATGATCAACGGTATCGGCGTGGTGGGCTGGGGCGTGGGCGGCATCGAAGCTGAAGCCGGCATGCTCGGCCAGCCGGTGTACTTCCTGACGCCGGACGTGGTGGGCGTCGAACTGACGGGCAAGCTGCGCGAAGGCCTGACGGCAACCGATCTGGTGCTGACCGTTACCGAACTGCTGCGTAAAGAGAAAGTGGTCGGCAAGTTCGTCGAGTTCTTCGGCGAAGGCACGAGGTCGCTGTCGCTGCCGGACCGTGCAACGATCGGCAACATGGCGCCGGAATACGGCGCAACGATGGGCTTCTTCCCGGTCGACGAAAAAACGATCGACTACTTCGAAGGCACGGGCCGCACCGAAGCAGAAATCACCGCCTTCGAAAACTACTTCAAGGCGCAAGGTCTGTTCGGTATCCCGAAGGCT
Organism: Paraburkholderia sp.; assembly: GCA_049523075.1. Taxonomy (GTDB): domain Bacteria; phylum Pseudomonadota; class Gammaproteobacteria; order Burkholderiales; family Burkholderiaceae; genus Paraburkholderia. Next base: position 9,497 of record JBEKNG010000067.1, on the reverse strand, counting down.
GGCGAAATCGACTACACCAAGGTCGTCAAGCTCGACCTGAGCACCGTGACGCCGTCGCTGGCAGGTCCGAAGCGTCCGCAAGACCGTATCGAAATCGGTCACGTGAAGTCGACCTTCGGTGACCTGTTCTCGAAGCCGGTTGGCGAGAACGGCTTTGCGAAGAAGGCTGCGGATCTGGACGCGCAATACACCACGTCGAACGGCGTCAACGTGAAGAACGGCGACATCCTGATCGCTGCCATCACGTCGTGCACGAACACGTCGAACCCGAGCGTGCTGCTGGCCGCTGGTCTGCTGGCGAAGAAGGCGGTGGAAGCTGGCCTGACGGTCGCTCCGCACATCAAGACCTCGCTGGCTCCGGGATCGCGTATCGTCACCGAGTACCTGACGAAGACGGGGCTGTTGCCGTTCCTGTCGAAGCTCGGTTTCGAACTGGCTGCTTATGGTTGCACGACCTGTATCGGTAACGCAGGCGACCTGACGCCGGAACTGAACGAAGCAATCACGAAGAACGACATCGTCGCGGCGGCTGTCCTGTCGGGCAACCGTAATTTCGAAGCGCGTATTCACCCGAACATCCGTGCAAACTTCCTGGCATCGCCGCCGCTGGTTGTGGCCTACGCCATCGCAGGCAACATCACGCGCGACCTGATGACCGAGCCGGTTGGCAAGGGCAAGGGCGGCAAGGACATCTACCTGGGCGACATTTGGCCGACCAGCGATGAAGTCAACGAACTGCTCAAGTTCGCGCTGGACGCAGACGCGTTCCGCAAGAACTACGCAGAACTCACCAAGAAGGGCGACCTGTGGAGCAAGATCGAAGGCGAAGAAGGACAAGTCTACGATTGGCCGAAGTCGACCTACATCGCTGAGCCGCCGTTCTTCGGCAAGGACTTCTCGATGACGCCGGCGGACAGCATCGCCGCCGTGAAGAACGCGCGCGCACTGGGCATCTTCGGTGACTCGGTCACGACCGACCACATCAGCCCCGCTGGCTCGATCAAGGAAGATTCGCCGGCAGGCAAGTGGCTGAAGGCAAACGGCGTGCAGAAGGCCGACTTCAACAGCTACGGCTCGCGCCGCGGCAACCACGACGTCATGATGCGCGGCACGTTCGCCAACGTCCGGATCAAGAACCTGATGATCCCGGCAAAGGCAGACGGCTCGCGCGTAGAAGGCGGTCTGACGATTCACCAGCCGAGTGGCGAACAAGAGTCGATCTATGACGCAGCGATGAAGTACATCGACGCGGGTACGCCGACCATTGTGTTCGCAGGTGAAGAGTACGGCACGGGTTCGTCGCGCGACTGGGCGGCTAAGGGTACGCAACTGCTGGGCGTGAAGGCTGTGGTCGCTCGTAGCTTCGAGCGGATCCACCGTTCGAACCTGGTCGGCATGGGCGTGCTGCCGCTGCAGTTCAAGGGTTCGGATAGCGTGCAATCGCTCGGTATTACCGGCGAAGAAACGTATGACATCGAAGGTCTTGGCGCTGACTTCAAGCCGCAGCAAGAAGTGACGCTGGTGATTCGCGGTAAGGACGGCAAGGAAAAGCGTGTCGCCGTGCTGCTGCGTATCGATACGCCGATCGAAGTGGATTACTACAAGCACGGCGGGATTCTGCCGTTCGTGCTGCGTTCGCTGCTGGCTGCTTAAGGCTGGCGCGATAGCTGTTTTGCAGGTGCTGCGTCCGTTAGGACGCAGCCGATTTGAGAGCCCGACTTTGGTCGGGCTTTTTTTATTGCCCGCTGCGCTCCGTATGGAACGCTGCAGGGTCGTCGGTAATCCGGCGCTGTGTCATATGGTCGTTCCAAGCGTTGTCGAGAGGCGTTGCGGCACGCGCGACCGGCGACGCACGGTACGGCCGTGCAGCCCAGTTCAACCACGGCGCGTCCTCCGACGAAGCGGCGTTGCTGGCTGAGTTCGCGGTCCACTCGGGCTGCTTCGACGCGGCGGCCTTCGCGGCCGGGTTCGTAACACGATTTAAGGCCACCCGTTCATTGACGTGAGCTTCGGACAGGCGCGCGACCTTGACGCGCTTTACCGCTTTTTCCGGCGGCGTCACGGCATCGTCGCTGCGGGCCGTGGTCTGCACGGACTGCTTCGACAAGCTGGCAGTCGCTTGCGGAGACGCTTGTGCCCCGTGCTTCTGCACGGCGTATGACGGTGATGCGGCACTCGTGATCTCGTTCGATGCAGCAGGCGGCATTGGCAACGCTCGCGTTGCCGGCTTTGGCGTAGCAGACGAGCCGACCGCAGATTGCGCGATCTGCGTTGGCGCGGCGGGAGACGTTGCCACGGCCTGCGTGGTCGGCTTCGACACCGCACGAGAAACCGGCACAGACAGCGCGGCCTGCTTTGGCGCGTCAACAGGTGCTGGCAAAGCCTGCGCGCCCTGCTTAATCGACGCATCAGCGCTCACCGGTGCCGCAGCCACCTCGACCGTCACAGGTTTGGCCTTCTCGGATGCGATCTCGGCCTGCCAGGCCGCGACCGCGGGCGTGATCGACGCCGTTTTCGGCTTTTCCGCTTCCTTCATCGAGCAGGTCACGAGCAGCCACGTCAGTGCGATGGTGCAGCCCGCGAAGATTGCCCCAGCCAGCAGGTAATCGGAACGGGAGGAACGCGGACGGGTCGTGTCCATTTGCAGATAGCGCTTCGCTTCCTCCAACGCGGCGTCGACGCGATGGGCGTCCACGCGTTGCGGCGGCGCCTTGTAGAACAGAATGTGCTTCACGCCGGCCGGAAAGGGGGTCGCTTGCGCCGGTTTAGCGATTTCGTTGACGGCATGCTGGACCGCTTCCCGCAGCACGCGGTGACGCGAACCGAACGGCGGCGGCAAGCCGTCGAACGGGCGCGGCAGCGGGATCGTCAGATCGCCTTCGATCAAGGCAAGCGGTCGAGTCATTGCAGGTTGCTCCGGTGTAGGTCGATCGCCTTGTCGAGCTGGATCATCAGCGTCCTGGCGCGCTTCGCGAGCGCTTCGATTGCGCTCATTTCAGGTTCGGGCTGCGCCACGCTGACGCGGCGCAGCGCTTCCATCAAACTGCGCGCGCCGACGAGGCCCACGGCTCCACTTAGTCTGTGCAGCGAAGCTCGCAACCCGCCGACGTCGCGGCGGTCGTTCAGGGAGAGCATCAGTTCCAGGTCGTCGTCCATCGCGCGGCGCCAACCATGCAGGAACGTGTTCAGATCAATGCCCTCCTGCGCTAACGCGTCCAGATAGCGGCGTTCAAAAGGTTCAGGCGAAACGTGTGCCGGATCTTGCGCAGGCTGTACTGCCGGTGCCCGGTTAAAAGGATCGTCGTTGAATTGAGCCGGCTCGGAAGTCTCCGTGGACAAAGACGAGGGCTCGATAGAAAACGGCGCGCTGAAAATCGTGCAGGTGCCGAATCCCGGTTCGCTAGTGACCCTCAGGTCGCCACGCATGCGTTGAGCCAGCAGGTCGCAGAGCGCGAAACCTGAATCCTGATCGCCGTGCGGCTCATCTGTGCGGGTGTCGACGCCAAAACGCGCAGGAAGCATGGCCTGGACCGAGGACGCAGCATCCGCGCCGAGATCGCGCACGCTAATAAATACACGCTGCGAAGCCGCGTTCAACATCTGTGCCCGCGCGGTGACTGTAATTTGTCCATGCTGGCTTAACTGGACCGCGCGGCTCAGTAAATGGAAGACGATCTGGCCGAGGCGTGCGCTGTCGGCGAGGACGCGGGCGGCGACCGACTGGTCGATGCTGACGCTAACACGGACACCCCGAAGCGCTGCGGACGACGCGAACAGCGCGACCGCACCGTCGATGAGCTCGCGCAAGTCCGTCACGCTCTCGTCGAGGATCACGGCGTGCGTGGCCAACGGGGCAGGCTCGAACACGTCGTCCAGCGCGCGTGCCAGAGTACGTACCGCAGATCGGATCACGCCTATCGAAAGCCGTTGCGCGTGCGACAGAGCGGTCGCATCGAATGCTTCGAGCAATCCGGACACTGCCGTCAACGGCGCCACGGCGAAGTGGCGCACGGTGGCGAGCACCCGGTTTCGTTCCTGGCTCGCGGCGCGTTTCAGCGCAATGCGCGAACAGCAAGTCCCAACCAAAATGATGATGACGAGACACGCGGACACCAGCGCCCCGACAAGCCAGCAGGGTGACGTCGTATCCACCTCGCGCGATCCCGCCGCCAGGCGCGCCGGCGAATCGCCGGCTTCGCTGCCGGAACTCGCTTTCAACTTGAGGGCCGCAACCTGATTTTGGAAATGAACCCCTTTGCCCGGCGGCACACCTTGGCCCGACGCGTCGCGCGCCGCCAGTGCCGCAGCGGGGCGCGCTGCTTCGGCGACAAGCGCACGCGGCGTCGCGGTGCGCACCGACGGCACATCGGCATTCGCGCGCATCGAGACGGCCCACAGCAAGGCGAACGCCCGAAGGCCGCCCAACACTGTCGCATAGCGAATGGAGGGCAAGCGTGTCGAATGGCTAAAGCGGCGCGTGCGCACCGGCGCGCCGAACGGATTCTTCATTTCCATAACCCGCGAAACTCAGTCGGTCAGCTTTTGCAACGAGGCAAATTCGATGAGCGCGGCCAGCGACGATAAACCCAGCTTTTCCTGAATGCGACTCTTATAAGTACTCACTGTCTTATCGCTCATAAACAGCGCGTCACCGATTGACTTATTCGACATGCCTTTGGACAGCATTTGAAGAATCATCAGTTCCTTGTCGGATAGGGCCCTAAGTTTGTCTTCTTCATCGGTCGCGACTGCGGATGCCGCCATCCCGGCCCCACCGGCGGTCATCGGAAAAACGGTGTAACCCGCCAGCACGGCCTCGACGCCGCGCATGATCTCCTTCATATCCTGCGATTTGCCGACGTAACCTTGTGCGCCCGAGCGCATGGCGCGCGGCGCGAAGGCAGCAGGATCCTGGCCGGATAGCACCAGCACGCGGATGGGCGAATGAGCGAGCTTCAGACGCGGGATGACGTCGAGTCCGTTGATACGCGGAATATCCAGATCGAGAATGGCGAGGTCGGGCAGTTGTTGCCGGGCCATTTCAACGGCCGCCTGGCCGTTCTCCGCCTCCACGACGTCGCTCACGCCGAGCAATTGCATAAGATGAGTTTTGATGACCAGGCGAAATGCGGGGTGATCGTCTACGACCAGAACAGTGGTCATTTCGTTGCTCCTAATGATATCCGTACGGGCTGAGCCGGTACGTCGTACGCCAACGAAGTCGAATGTCGTCGGCGCGCGCATCGACGGGGTTGTTGAGAGCCATCTTGGCGGGCAACCGCTTCGATAGCACCAGCCATCACGATTCCGCCGGTCTTATCCCTCATCGCGCACGAAATCGATCTCGACGCGCCGGTTCGGCGCGAGACAGTTCACCAGTTCATCGCGATTGGTTTGCGTGCATTCCACTAACGGGTTCGATTTGCCTTGACCCGTCACAGTAATCGGCAAGGTCATGCCGCGCTTGATCAGGTAGGCCTTGACGGTGAGCGCGCGTTGCAGCGAAAGCTTCTGGTTGTATGCCTCGCCGCCCAGGCGATCCGTGTACCCGCTGATGTTCAGTTGACGGATGCCCTTCACCCTTTGTAAACCGTCCACTACCGCGTTGAGTTGCGCCTTGCCGCCGGGCAGCATGGCCGCCACGTCTGCGCCGTTGAAGCGGAAAGCCGAATCGGCTCTGAGCGTGATCTTCGTTGATGCAGCGGGCACAGAGGAAGCGACAGGCGCGGCCGGGCTCGAGCATTGAAGCGCCGCGTCAGCCGCCCTGCGCAAGTTGCCCTGGATACCGGGCAACGCCTGCTCCGCAGCGCCGAAATTGCGCGTCCACGCGTGATGTCCGGCCAGCATCAATTCGACCTCTGCGCAGGCGAGCGGCGCCTGAGCATCCGGGCAGCGGGCTGTAGCCGGATCGCTCTTGATGACATTGACGATCTTCCACAAGTCCGGACGTACCGTGGACACCGTGCGCAATTCGGGATTGGCAGCAGACAGCGGCGTGTTGTTCTCCAAACCGAAGGTGATCATGGCAGCCTGGCCGATCGCCTCTTCGACAAATCCCCACTGGTCGTGAGCGTACGATTCCGCTTGCCCCGCGTCGATCCAGCATTGAGCCTTGGTACGGAAATAGGTGTTCTTGTCCGCGGGCAATTTGTCGAGCCGCTGCTGCAGAGCAGCAAGCGTCTCGCCGCTACTCGCGATCGGTGCGTAAGTGCTCAACCATTGCGGGGTGACCGCGCCTGCGGCCGTGTCCTGTGACGCACCGATGCCAGTCTTGATGACGGTCGGGTCTTCGATGCCCAGTCGATCCTTTGCAGCCTGCCCTGCGCAACCCGTTAGAGCCATCGCGCACATCAGCATTGTCAGCTGAAATTTCATTGCTTTCCTGCGTTAAAACGCGTTTGTTTTGTAAGAAAGCTGAGTATGAAGGCGCCTTTATCGGCTTGGAATGGGAAGATTCTTAGAGTACCGTCGGAGAAGCATCCAGCCTTGACGCAGGCCGCATAGGGCGAAACGCTATCTTGGATTTAGGCCGCTCACCGATTAGGCAGAATAGATGAACGCCCACCCTCACTTCAATCCAAAATCCACCCGCGTCGTCGCGCCCTTGTCCTTGATGCCTTGCGCGTCGAGCTTCGGCGCGACGATGAACACACGGCTACTGTCGATCTTGCCGTCGAAGTATTGCTGCACGCTCTGCGCACGCTCCTGCGCCAGCTCACGCAAGCTGGCGTCGTCGACAGGCGCGTGTTCAGCAAGCGCGCTCTTCATGTCGTCGTCGGGCAGCGCCTTGGTCAGGCCGACAAAATTGCGCGGCTTCTTGAAGTCGGAATCCTTGTAGGCCTTGGCCAGATACTTGTCGTACTCTTTCGGATCGACCGTGACGGTCGACAGATCGACGCTTTCGCCATTACCCACCATCCCCTTGATCTTCTCCTGCTTTACCAGCTTCTCCACGTATGCCGTGCGCAGGGCCGGCGTATCGACGGCCGGATCGACGCGTCCGATCAGGTCAATGCGAATCGATGACTTGTCCGCCAGTGCCTTGGCAATCGTGTCGAGCTTCTTGTCCGCGGCATCCGAGAGTTTCGCGGAGCCTGCATCGAATTCGACGTAGCCCATTTCCTCGCCGCTGCCGCCGAACGCATTCGCCAGCAGTGAGAACGGCGCAGTCACGGCCTTCTCCAGCAGATTCAGCACCGCATGCCAGATCAGCCCACCAATGCTGAACTCCGGATTCGACAGCGACCCGGACACCGGAATGTTCACGTCGATCTCGCCTTTTGAGTTCTTCAGCAACGAAATCGCAAAGCGCACCGGCAGCTTGGTCGCCGTGTTGTTGTCCACGTGGTCGCCAAACGTCAGTTGATCGATGAAGATGTGATTGTTCGCGCTCAACTGGTCGTTATCGAGCTTGTAGTGCAGATCGACGTTGAGCTTGCCCTTCGTGATCGGATAGCCCGCGTACTTCGCCGAATACGGCGTGAGGTTGGTCAACTCGATGTCGTGCGCGCTCGCCGTCAGGTCGAGCGCCGGTTTGGCAATCAGCGGATTAACCGTGCCTTTGATCGACAGCGGACCGTTCGCCGCGAGCTTGGCGGCGACGTCCACCGGCGCGGACGTGGTTGATTGCGTGCCGAATGCGCCGATCGTCCCCTGGATGCCAACCAGGTTCGCCGTGAAGTTCGGCTTGATGAAGTTATCCGTGTACGTCACGCGGCCCTGCTGCAGCACCAGTTGACCGAAGTGCAGCTTCACCGGGCTGGAGGGCGGCGTGGCGGCGGTCACTGCGCGGGCGCCCGTCGCGGATGCCGAATTTGTCGTTGCGGCGGATCTAGGCGCAGCCGTGGATGCCGGCACCGTCGCTGACGCAATCGCAGGCGTCGAGGCCGGCACCACAGCCGCAACCCCAGCAGTAGCAGGTGCCGCCGGCTCAGACTCAGCACCGGCCGTACCCGGTGTCAACGGCACTGGCTCCGTTTTGCTCTTGCTGCGTGTCAAGGACTGCGGCGCGCCGGTTTGCTGCGCAACCACGTCCGTGAGATTCAGCTTGCCCTGCGGATCCAGCAGCACCCGCCCGTAAAAATTCGAGAACGTCACGCGCCCCGCGTCCACGTCCGTGCCGTGCTCGTCGTAAGTGGCCTTCAGGTTCGTCAGCGCGAGCGAACCCCATCCTGCAAACGAATCCGAGGTCGCCTTGTCCAGCATGCGCACATCAACCAGCGCCGCGTTGCCGCGATACGAGGCCTTCAACGCCTTAGATGCCTGCGAGAGCGCCACATCGCCCTTCATGTTCAACAGCGCGCTGGCAATCGTCGCGTTGAGCTTGCCGCCAAAGTACGGTTCGAACGCCGCGGCGTCGAGCCGGTTCGCATCCACTTTCAGTGCGAGTTTGAGCGGTGTCGCGGAGACGTCGCCGGTCACTCCGAGCGTGCCTTTGCGATTGAGCGTCGCCTGCAGATCGATCGGCAATGGCCGGCTCAGATCGTCGCTGATCTGCTGCACCTTCAGTTGCAGCGACGTGATGTTGAGTTTGACCGGATGCGGCGTCGAGTTATCGGTGAAGTTGGCGGTCGCATCCTTCAGGCTCAGCTCCCCGAGCTTGTAGTGCCAGCCAGGCCCCTGTTCCTGCGCCTTCTTGACCGCATGGATGGCCGTGCGTTGCTGGGCCTCCTTATGTGGTCCGGCAAGCGCGGCGAGGTCGATGCTGCCGTCCTTCAGGCGCTGCGCATTGATCACGAGGCCGGTGGTATCGACGCCGGTGATGTCCGCATTGCGACCCGACACGTCAACCGACTTCACGTTCACCTGTCCCTGCGCAAGCTCCACGACCGCCTCCTTGCCGCCGTGAGCCGCCAGCTTCACCGATTGCAGATCCAGTTGGCTTTCGCCGACCTGAATGTCAGGCGGCGATTTCGACCAGTTCGCGCTGACGTTGGCCGTCGCGGACAGCGCGCCGTCGGTCACCTGGGCCGCGGTCATGCTGTCGAGATAGGGCTGCAACATTGGCAACGACAGCGACTTGAGATCGATCTTCGAGTCGGCGCTCTTCGCCACTAGACCCAGCGAACCCACCGCGTCCAGCGAGCCGGGGCTGTCTTTGAATTGCGTGCTCACCGTGTAGCGCGCAGGCGCCCGTGCGATCGTTGAGAAGTCCGCGAGCGAAACCGCCAGGCTCTTCAAACCCAGCGCGACGGGCCGCGCCGCCGCGTTATCCTGAACGTTGACGGTACCATCGTTGAGTGTGAAGCGTTTGATCGCCAGATCGAGCGGCGCCGGGGGCTTCGCCGCCGTGCCGGACGCCGCCGACGCTCCCTCGGGCGCGCTCGCGGCACCTGGTGCAGCACTCGCGGCGGATGAAGCTGCAGTTGCGGTTGCCGCTGCACTTGCACTTGCCGCTGCAGTTGCCGATGCCGGCGCTGCCGCCGGCGCAAACGTGCGCTCGACGCTCAACACGCCGTCCTTGTCGCGTGCCAGATTGACGGTGGGTGTGTCGATGC
>JBEKNG010000066.1:0-13156 GCA_049523075.1 Paraburkholderia sp. | reverse complement strand
GCACGCGTGTTCGTAGAACGGATCCAGGAAGCGGACGGCCAGCCCAAGGCGTGGCCGGGAACGGGACTGATGCACGGCTGCTGGCGTGCGCCACCCGTGAAATATTTGCACGACACCATCTGCCGCTTCCTGCACCGGCTAGACCGCCTACTAGCGCGGGTTACGCCGCTGCTTTCAATTCGCTGACCAGACTGCACAGCGTCTCCACGGAAATCATCGCGGAGGCGTTCGACGGTGCAGGGCGTTCGGCGGGCTTGAACACTGCATCGCCGCGCCGGATCTTCCGGCGCGACACCGCGCACGTGCCGGACGTATGCGCGGAGCGGCGGCGCCAGCGCTGCTCGCCGTAGTGGCATCGTCCAGGCTCGACCCAGCGGATCACGAGCGTGGTGTCGGAACTTTCCAGAATCTCGATACGTACGCCATTGGCACCGTCAAGGGGCAAGGACTCTATGGTCTTCATCGTCGGCTCCGTATATGTGGTGAGCCGAATGTATTCCTGCGCGAGTCTGAGAGCCATTGTGCGCCGGTTGAAACACTGTTCTCCAAATAGCAACAATGGCACTTGACTTCAGCGGGGATACGAAAAGACGTGGGTTTGCGGGGGGCTCAGTGCGCGTTTTTCTTATAGAGCGGTTTTTTGCAACGCAGTGTTGTTGGCAGCGCGACGTGCGGCGACGTGCAATTGGCGGGGCGGAGGGCGCGCTGCGCTTCCTCCTTTAAGATGTCAGCATCGACGAGCCGAGCCGGAGCTAGTGTATCTGGTTTGCGATCTTGCGGTCGGCTCGTACACACATTTCACAGAGGTCACATGGCCACACCCCCGCCCGCAGCGTCGCCCCCACCTGAGCCGCCGAACCGTCAGAAAATGCAGCAGGCAGCGTCCGCCGTGCTGTACATCGGCCTGGTGCTGCTGGCCTTGTGGATCATCCGCGCTTTCCTGCCGGCCGTTGGTTGGGCCTGCGTGATCGCGATCGCGCTGTGGCCCGTGTTCCGCAAAATTGAAAGTCACAGCTGGTTCACCGGACGCACCACACTGGTTGCCGCCATCCTGACGCTGGCCATCGCGTTGCTCGTCGTGTTGCCGGTTGCAATCGGCATCGGCCAGGCAAGCCATGAAGCGCACGATTTGCTGGCGTGGTTCAAGAACGTGCAGGAAAACGGCATCGCCGTGCCGGACTTTGTCCAGCGCTTGCCGTTCGGCTCGCAGCAGGCAACGGCGTGGTGGCAGGCGAATCTCACCCAGCCGTTGCGCGAGTCACCCGCCATGAAGGGGTTGCACGGTCAAGCCGTCGTCACGTTCGGCCGGCATTTCGGCGAGCGCGCCGCCCGCATTCTGGTGGTGTTCGGATTTATGCTGGTCACGCTGTTCGTGATTTTTCAGGCGGGGCCGCGCCTTTCGGGTGCGTTGCTCAAAGGGGCGCAACGCGCCTTCGGCGGCAACGGCGCGCAGCTTCTCGAGCGGATGGCCGCCGCCGTGCGCGGCACTGTGGCAGGGCTCGTGGTCGTGGGGATCGGCGAGGGTGCGTTGCTCGCTGTCGCCTATGGCCTGGCCGGCGTGCCGCACACCGCCCTGCTCGGGTTCGTGACCGCCGTTGCCGCCATGCTGCCGTTCTGCGCACCCATTGTGTTCTGCGGCGCAGCCTTGTGGCTTTTCGTGCAGGGGATGGTGGGGTGGGCCATCGGCCTCGCCGTGTTCGGGTTCGTGGTCGTGTTCATCGCGGAACACTTCGTGCGGCCGGTGATCATCGGCAACTCGACCCGCTTGCCATTCCTGCTGGTGCTGTTCGGGATTCTGGGCGGCGCCGAGACCTTCGGGCTGCTTGGCCTCTTCATCGGCCCCGCACTGATGACGGTGCTGATGGTGCTGTGGAAAGACTGGGTGCGGTAGCGCTGACGCTTGCGCGTTGGCCGTTGCCGGACTAATGGTCCGGCGGTTGCTGCGTCGCCGGTTTGGCGCAGGCGAGGGTGTACTTCAAGGCGGCGGGTAGCAACGTGCTCCAGACGTCCCACGTGTGAGCGCCGTCGATGATGCGCAGGGCGGCCGGATTGCCCGCTAGCCGCAGATTCGTATAGAGCACGGATGCGTCGGCCTGAATCGTCAGGTCGTCGTCGCCGGCGCCGATGAAGATCGGCAGCCGGTACGGGCCGCTCATATAGCGATCCCATTGCGCGGGATAATTGAGCGCGTGCCACACGTGCAGATCGAACTGGTGGTCACCGAATACCCCGACCCGGCGCGCGGCCGAGGTCGGCGGCGGTTCGTTCGGATAGATCGCCGGACTCAGCAGCATGGCCCCACAGAATTGCTCCGGTTGCGTCATCGCATAGCGCAATGCGCCGAAGCCGCCCATCGAGACTCCACCGATTATCCGGCCGTTGCGCTGATTCGCCACCGCATACTGCGATTCGACCTCCGGCAGCAGGTCGCTGAAGAACGCCGTCTCCATTTTCTCCTTGCGATCCACATACCAGTCTGTGCCGCCTTGTGGCATCACGATGACGACGGGCGACATCTCCTTGCGTTCGATCAGCGCATCCGCTGTGGTCTGCAGATGGCCCTGCGAAATCCAGTCGTTGGCATTGCCGTTGTTGCCGTGCAAAAGGTACAGCACTGGATACCGCGGGCCGTTGATCCGATAGCCGGTGGGGAGGTAGACCGTGTAGGCCCAGTCGCGTTCGAGCGCGGCAGCATGAAAACTGCGGCTGACGACCGTGCTGGCGAGCGCGGACGTGCTGCCGGCGGCAGTTGAGGCTATCGCTGCAACGGCGGTGAGGGCGAGCGAAAGCAGCGGGGAACGTGACAGTCTGAACATGGCGGTGAAAGAGAGGCCGTGGCGGCTGGGCGCGGCTTTGATGCTAGCAGCCTCGCGATTCAACTTGGCGAGGTTGGATTGAGCGTTATCAGGCAGGGACGTCCGCGTTAGGCGGCCCTCCCGGCTTTAACTGGAGACGCCGCTCGTGGTCCTGGCGCGCCACGTCAGCATTCGCGCGAGCGGCTCGGACGCCCATGCGACCGCGATCAGTGCGCCGACCGCTACGGCATCCGCAATGAGCCCGAGCGGTATGTTGAGATATCCATCGGTGGCGGTGTACAGCAGCGAATCGACCACCAGCGAGATCACCGCGCCCGCCACGAAGCACAGCAACCCCTTGCGGCCGATCATGCCGAGCCACGGCAGCCATTGCGCGAGCTTCTTCGCCCAGCCGAGCCGGATAAGGTTGGCGACGAGCCACGCAATTGCCAGAAAATTGCTTGCACGCAGCCACGAGAGGTTCTGCTTGAAACTGCCGTCGAGCGGACTGCGCTCGATAAAAAGTTTGTAGTACGCAGCAGTCACGACGATGCCGAACGCCAGCATGCCGACGAGCCATCCCGCCGGATGCGCGCTGATTTTCTGGTAAACCGGCTGGCAACGCACAAGGACGCCAAGCACAAACAGCAGTTGCCAGGCCAGCGGATTGAAGTCCCATTGTGTCTCTTCGACTGCGGGCAGATAGCCGCCTAACGAGCGGGCCGCCGCCCACAGCGCGAGACTGCCGGCCAGCAGCGACCATGGCCGGCGGCGCGCGAGCGGCAGGACGAGCGGCACGCTCAGCGCGAAGAACGCATACATGGGCAGCACCGATGCCAGATAGGGCTGACGCCGCAACAGCAGGATGTCGCGCAGCGCGGCGAGGGGCGCGTCGATGAGGTCGTCGAGGTCGGTGATGGTCAGATTCGGTGCGTCGATGCTGAAGGCGATCAGGACCGCACTGACCAGCAGCATCAGGCCGGCCGTGACGAGGAACGCGCGATAGATCTCGAACGACCGCCGCACGAAGCGATGCCGGGCGGCCGCCTCGGTGCGCCGCTCGGCGAGAGTGGCGTAGGCAGTCGCGGTGGCAAAGCCGCCGAGGAACACAAACACCTCGGCAGCATCGCACAGCGCGTAAGCATGCAGCGTGAAGCGCGACAGAATGCTGCCGCCAATGTGATCGACCACGATGAACAGGAGGACCAGTCCGCGAAAGAAGTCGAGTTCGAGCAGACGGGAAGGGGGCTTTTGCATTACGTATTACCGAAGAGAGTTCTGCTGGCCGGAGCCATTTCTTACGTAATTATTTCATGATCTTACGATTGGGTGTGTGCAAGAGCGCTCGACCGACTGGCGTAGGCCGTGCGGCCGCCGGTCCGCTCGCCCGGGTCCGGCCACACTGGCAAAGGCCGACCGCAATCCCTAACTGCAAAAATGCGCAATCCCGATTTCGCTCGCGTGGGCATTTCGCAACGATTTAAGACGGCTCAACCTGTCCCGATGGACGCCTTTCTATCGGTGTGCAAGCATCGTTTTAACACTCGTGAGCGTTAAAACTCCAAATGTAGTTGCTGCTGAAAAACAAGAAGAGCTTTCTCAAAGTTGGCTAGCGGTTGGCTAATGATTAGAGATTCGGGAGATGTTCATGAAAAAGAAAATGATCGCGCTGGCGGCGACCGCAGCCGTCACTCTGCCTGTGCACGCACAGAGCAGCATTACGCTGTACGGGGTACTCGATGAGGGCATCAACTACACGAACAATGCAGGCGATAAATCCGCCTACCAGTTGGAGAGCGGCTATGCGCAAAGTAGCCGCTGGGGCCTCAAGGGTTCGGAAGATCTGGGCGGCGGCCTGAAGGCGATCTTCGACCTTGAAAACGGTTTCGACGTGAACAGCGGCGCGCTTGGCGAAGGCGGCCGTATGTTTGGCCGCCAGGCGTTCGTCGGCCTGACGGCGGCCAATTACGGCACGGTCACGCTGGGTCGGCAGTACGACTCGGTGGTCGACTATCTCGCGCAGTCCACGGCAAACGGCAGCTGGGGCGGATATCTGTTCTCGCACCCCTACGACAACGACAATACCGACAACTCGTTTCGCGTGAACAACACGATCAAGTACACGAGTCCGGATTTTTCGGGTCTGCAGTTCGGCGGCACTTACAGTTTCAGCAACGACACCAATTTCGCCAACAACCGCCAGTACAGCCTGGGCGGCCAGTACACGAACGGCGGCTTGCTGGTGACCGGGTCCTACCTCCAGGCGAACAGTCCCGGCTTGACCGCGGACGGAGCCATCGCCACCGACGACGCGAATTTCATCTCGGAGCGCTTGCGCATTTTCGGCGGCGGCATCAACTACACGTTCGGCGCCGCGACGCTCGGCTTCGTCTATACGAACACGAACGTCGGCGAGCCTTCCGCGACAGACACCTCGGTCTATGTGGGGTCGATCACGCCACCCAACGGCGGCACGCTGACCGCGCTCAAGTTCCAGAATTTCGAAATCAACGGCAAGTATCAGTTCACGCCGGCGTTCTTCGTGGGTGTGCAGTACGTCTATACGGCCGCGACGATGGATGCGACTTCGGGCAACGAGAATCCGAAATATCACACGTTCGGATTGATGGCCGACTACAACCTGTCGAAGCGCACCGATTTTTATTTCCAGGCGGCCTACCAGAAAGTGGCCGGCGACAAGACCGATACCGTGCTGGACGACGCCTATATTCCCGGCTCAGCGGGCGTGTCGTCGAACTCGAACCAGTTTGCTGTGCGCGCGGCGATCCGCCACAAGTTTTGAATGGGCGGGCGGAGCCCACGCCTGCACGCTTTCTCGCCTTGTCGAGGAAGCGGCTCATGGCGAGCCGTTTGTCATCGCGAAGGCTGGCAAGCCCTTGGTCAAGGTAATTGCGCTGGACGCTCCGGTGGCCGGGCAGACACGACGCCTCGGATTTATGGCGGGTCAATTCACTGTCCCGGACAATTTCGACCAGATGGGCGCCGACCAGATCGCGCAACTATTTGGTGTGAACCCGTGAAGCTGTTGCTCGATACACACCTCCTGCTGTGGGCTGCGGGCGAGCCGGACCGTTTATCGTCTGACGCCAGTCGATTTATCGAGAACCTCGAACATGAGCTTTTCTTCAGCGCCGCTAGTTTGCGGGAGTTTGCAATCAAGCGCGGCCTGGGCAGGGATGATTTTCGGGTCGATCCGCGGCTATTGCGTCGCGGTCTCATGGACAACGGTTACAGCGAGCTGGTTATCGACAGCGCGCACGCGGTAGCGGTCGACGGTCTACCGCCGCTTCACAAGGATCCCTTCGACCGTATCCTCGTCGCTCAGGAGTGGACTGAAGGCATCACGCTGCTAACCGCAGATACGCTAGTCGCGCAATATCCGGGGCCGGTGCAAAGGGTTTAAGCGGCATGGCGGAAGAAAGAACTATGGAATCCTTTATGATAAGGCCGCCGCAACTCACCCATCGCCGGACAGCGCCTTGACGTCGACAATACGTACACGGTCGGCAGTTTCGTTCATTGTGGCTTGCTGAAAAGGCCAGGAAGCGACGGCCGCCAATGCCATCGTGGTCGAGAAGGAAACCACAGAGGCGCTTACGGCGCCGTTCGAGGCATTGGTATCGCTATCGTGCGGGCCTGAGTCCTGGCGTTTGCGGTGGCGTTCGCGTCGTCTCTGGCGAGGAAACCCGCTCACCCGCACTGCATCATTTAAGGAATCCCGTGCTGCTACATATGCATATCGGATAAAAAAATAAGGATTCCGAATCATAAGTATTTATATCAAATCTGTTATTTGAGAGATAGTGGACAAAATGTTACTCATTCTCTGTCCAATAGCGCGATAATCCCGCGCTTTGCCGCGTCATAGGGCAGGGAAGTGGGCAACACCAGCCATTCAAAAGCAGTTCAAGGTTAATCAGGACTACGGCGGTGCCGTTGTTTTTGGCCGCCACACGTCGCCGGTATGCCCGGGCGCAGGCGCCTGGAATTCGCTTGATTCCTCAATGCGCGCTGTGTCGTCACGGGCTTGCGCTGCCTGTGAGGTTCACACGCGCGTCGTTCTGCCCGTTGGCGTTGCCGCCGTCGTTCACTAAAGGAGAAGTCCATGGGGAAACTCGACCTTTCGCGTCGCAGTTTTCTGAAGGCCAGCGTGCTTGCCGGCGTATCGGTGTATATCGCACCGATCGGCAGCCGTGCGTTCGCTGCGTTGTTCGAAGAAAAAATTCTCACGCCGATTCAATGGGACGCGGCTAACGGGCAGGCCAAATTCCGCATCGACGGCATCGCCAAGGTGACGGGGGCGAAAGTGTTCGCGCGCGACGTCCGTGCCGCCGACATGCCGCATTGGCCCAGGCAGCAGGCGCATGCCTTCATCCTGCGCACGACCCAGGCCGACCGCCTCTACGAAGGCTTCGACCTGACGTTGCTCGGCGACGAACTGCAGCCGGACCGCATCGTCACCGCGGCCGATCTGACTCGCGATCGCCTGATCTTCCCTGAGTTTTATGGCGACGACATGTTGCTGCCGCCGGGCAAGACGCCGGCCTATCTCGGCCAGGCGGTGGCGATCCTGATCTATCACGATTTCGCACGTTTTCGTTTTGCCAAAGACCGGCTCAAGTTCCACGATGAGATCATCCGCTACGGCGCGCAGACGGGGCCGCTCGAGCGCGATCCGTGGGGCACGTTCCGCTTCGTGCGCGTGGGCGGCAAGACACCGTATGACGACGACACCTTCTCGAGCCTGAAGGATGCGCCGGTGTTTCCGAGCATGATGCGCAAGCACCAGCCGGTATGGCCCGACGGCAAGGAGCACGGCAAGCTCGACGAGCAGGGCATGTTCTACGCCGGACAGATCCAACAGGAACTCGATCATCCATCGGCCGAGTGGCTCGTGATGGAGCGCGAATACAACACGCAGTCCATCGATACGGCCGCGCTCGAACCCGACAACGCGAACTGCTGGTACGACGCCGCGACGCAGTCGCTGCATATGGTCGTGCCGACCCAGGCGCCGCAGGAGGTCGCGGACAGCGCGGCGGCCATGGTGGCGAAGTGCGCGTTCCGGGTGAAGAACCTGTTCGTGCACCCGTGCTACACAGTCGGCTACGGTTCGAAAGACCACTTCAACGTGCCGTTCTACGGTCTCGTCACCGCCATGTACGCGGACGGCCGCCCGGTGCGTCTCGCCAACGATCGCTACGAGCAGTTCCAGACTTCGCTCAAACGCCACGCGTTCAAGATGAACTATCGGATCGCCGTGGACAGGAAGACCGGTCTGCTGCAATCGTTCAAGGCCGAGATGGAAGCGAATGGCGGCGGGCGTTGCAATTTCTCGCCGTCGGTGGCGATGGTCGGCGCGACCGCAGCGCAGTCGATCTACTACTTTCCGCGGAACGATGTCGCGGCCGTTGCGATTGCTTCGCGGGCGATCGACGCCGGTTCCGCGCGCGGCTACGGCACGCTGCAGAGCATTGCCGCCACGGAGATGATGGTCGACGAGATGGCCACGCAACTCGGCCTCGATCCGATCGACTTTCGCCTGAGGAACGCATTGCGCTCGGGCATGAAAAATACCCAGGGTGCGGTGCCGGCCGGTGCGATCCGCGTCGACGAAGTCTTGCAGAAAGCGCAGGTTCATCCGCTGTGGGTGAATCGTGCGAAGAAGAAGCTCGAATTCGAACTGTTGAATCCCGGCAAGCGGTATGGCGTGGGCTTTGCGTGCGTGCAAAAGGACTTCGGTACAGGCGCCGAAGCCTCGCTCGCGAGGGTCGAATTCAGCGCCGACGGCAAGATTAGCCTGCATCACAGCGCCGCCGAGATCGGCACTGGCATGTCCACGTCGCAGGCGATTGCGGTGGCGAAGTGGCTGGGCAAGCCGGCCACCGAGGTGCGCGTGGCCGTCATCGACTGGTCCGATCTGCCGGTCGTCACGAGCGGCGATCCCTACATGATGTCGCAGGCCGAGCAGGACAAGCTGTCGGCCAATCCGCGCTGGTCGCCGAATTATTCGTCGCCGTCGAGCGCGACCAACTCCGCGTTCTATTTCACGCACAGCACCCGCGAAGCCGCACGCGTCGTCTTCACGCACGGCCTGTGGCCCGCCGCCATGGCGATCTGGAGTCAAGGGCCCGGCGGCGGCCAGGCGGCGCCGCTAACGGTGCGCATCGAGGATGCCCGCTGGGTCGACGGCAAGCTGTCGGCGGCGGGACTCGAGGCGCTGCCGTTCGAGCAACTCGCGAAGAAAGCCCACGAACTCGGCCTCGTGACGGGCGCGGCAGTACACGTGTTCAATCGCTGGCAGTGGGCTGAAGCGGACTTCGCGATCGACGGCGGCGTCGAGCGTTTGCCAATCGATGCTCTCTCTCTGCGCTACGGCGACAACGCCAGCGCCGACAAGAAAAAGCAGCAGACCACGCCCAATCAATACCGCGTGTTCAATCGCCAGCGCGTGCTCATTCCGCCTGTGCAGCGTAATAACGCGGCCGTCACGTATTACAGCGCGGTCGGTACGCTGGTCGAACTGGCGGTGCATGAAGCGACCGGCAAGGTCGAGCTGCTCACCCATCACTCGATCATGGAGTGCGGCAACCAGATCGCGCCGCAGCTTGTGTCGGGCCAATTGCAGGGCGGTCTGGCAATGGGTATCGGCCATGCTCTGCACGAGTATCTGCCGCTGTACGAAGACGGTCCCGGCAACGGCACGTGGAACTTCAACCGCTATCAGTTGCCGCGGGCGAAGGACGTCGCCGTCTGGAACCAGACCGGCGAAGTGCTGCCGCCGCTGACGGAAAGCGATCCGCCCAAGGGCATCGCTGAAGTGGTGATGATCCCCGTAGTCGGCGCGCTCGTGAACGGCATTGCGCATGCCATCGGACATCGTTTTACTGAGCTGCCGGTCACCCCGCAAAAAATTCAGGAGGTGCTCGCATGACGGCCCCTAATCAAACTTCTACCCTCGCTGGCGCAGTGCCGGCCTCCGGTGCAGATCTGAAGACGGCGAGCGCGTCTGTCGTGGAACGGCCGCTGACGCAATTCCGCGCGCAACCGCTGTCGCTTAAGGTGAACGGTCGCGACGTGACGGTGCAGGTGCCAGCCGGTCTGATGATGATCGACCTGCTGCACGAATACCTCGACCTCACCGGTTC
Organism: Paraburkholderia sp.; assembly: GCA_049523075.1. GTDB lineage: Bacteria > Pseudomonadota > Gammaproteobacteria > Burkholderiales > Burkholderiaceae > Paraburkholderia. The sequence goes on along the minus strand of JBEKNG010000066.1, from coordinate 3,192 downwards.
GCGACTCGGTTGCGGGCAGGGCATCTGTCACGCCTGCGTGGTGATTCTCGACAAGCCGGACGGCACGAGCGAGGAAGTCCGCACCTGTATCACAGGCGCGAATTTCTTCGACGGCAAGTCGATTCGCACGATCGAAGGCCACGCGCAACGCAACGAGCAGGGCGAGGTGGTGGCGCTGTCGCCGATCCAGCAGAAATTTCTCGAGCACTTCAGTTTTCAGTGCGGCTACTGTACGCCCGGCTTCGTCAATGCAGCGACGGTGCTGATCGAGCGTCTCAAACGTCAGCCAGTCGCCAGAGACAAGGTGGAGGAAACCATCACCGAAGCGCTAAACGATCACATCTGCCGCTGTACGGGGTATGTGCGGTATTACGAGGCGGTGAAGGACGTTGTCATGACGATGCCGGGACTCGTCAAGGACGCCGCATGACCACACGTTTCCAGACCTCGCACACGAGCCTGCGCACGCGCCTGTGCCGCGTTGCGCTGCTGTTGAGCGCAGCGCTGCTGGCTGCATGCGGTGACCAGCACGACGACACCACGGCAGCGACGAGCGCGGCGGCGTTGAGCGCCGCACCATCAAGCACGCCGGCCGACGGGCAAAGCGCCGCCGCGGATCAACTGGCACGCGGCCGTTATCTGGTGAAGGCTGCTGACTGCGCGGCCTGCCACACCGCCGCGGACGGCGCGCCGTTCGCCGGCGGCGTGAAGCTTGCGTCGCCGTTCGGCACGTTTTACGGCACTAACATTACGCTGGACAAAGACCACGGTATCGGCAAGTGGAGCGCCGGCGATTTCTACAAGGCGTTGCACGACGGCGTAACGCCGGATGGCCAGTTGTACCCGGCGATGCCCTATACGTCATACCGCCAGCTCTCGCGCGCCGACAGCGACGCCATGTACGCGTGGCTGATGGCGCAGAAGCCGGCGGCCGTTGCGAACCGCGCGCCTGAACTGTCGTTCCCGTTCAGCATGCGCTTTGCCGTTCGGTTCTGGGACATGCTGTTCGTTAAGGACATGTTGCCCGATGCGTCGAAGGGCCAGACGGCCGACTGGAACCGCGGCCGCTATCTGGTCAGCGCGCTCGGCCACTGTGCCGAATGCCACACGCCGCGCGGTCAGTTCGGCCAGCTCGATCAGGCGCAGCCGCTTGGCGGTGGATCACTCGGGCGCGTCGTGGCGCCGGACATCACACCGCACGGACTGGCGGCACGCGGTTGGACGGCGGTCGATCTGCAGACTTTCTTCGCAAGCGGAATCGCGCCGCAAGGCTCGGCCTTCAACGAGATGTATCCGGTCGTGCATCTGAGCAGCCAGTATCTGAGTGACGATGATCTGCGCGCGATGTCCACCTATCTGCTCGGCGATCAGCCGCCGGCTCCGCAGCCGCTGCGGTCGGTCTCGGCGGATGCGGCGCAGTTGGCTGCCGGTCGCAATGTCTATCTCGCCGTGTGTGCAGGCTGTCATGGCCGCGACGGCGAGGGCAAACCGCACGTCGCCGTACCGATGCACGGCAATTCCACCGTACGGCAACATGATCCGCATAACCTGATCGTGGCGATGCTCGACGGCATTGGGTCGCAGGACTTTCCTGGCCTCGAACGCATGCAGGAGATGCCGGGTTTTGCTGGCCAACTCAGTGATGCGGAACTCGCGCAACTGGCGAGCTATCTGCGAGCCACCTGGGGCGGTCAGCCGGCGGACGTGACGGCAGATGCCGTGAAGGCATTGCGCTAGGCGGGGACACTCCGGCGGACGGTGACTTCCCGACGGAAAAGGGCGCGGCAAGCACATACCGCCGTATCCAGCGGCCTGATTGACCGCGTGCGCTTGCGGAAGGCTTCGCCGCCGACCTTGGCGCTATCGACACGCTGCTCCTCCACACGGCTGACACGATTCAAGTTTTTGCGGCGTCTGCCGTTAATGCAAACGGTATCGCGGGCGCGACTCGGCGATACCGTTCGTAAGGATTTGTATCAGTATATTCAGACGGCTCGCTTTTTGTCTGATGCATCTTACAATTCCGCTTGAATTTTAATCGTCTATCTGGCCCCGCTTGCGGCAGAACGCCTCATTTTTGAGATGTTTGGCGCACAAGTGCCAGGTGGAGGGGCAGGGCACGAGTGATGGCCGCACGAGGTGGCTTTCGGTGTCGTGAGGTCGCAGCGCTTCGGATGAATGCGCGCATTACACGCGACGCGGGAACGCTCGGGCCTGCCTATGAACAGGCAGGAGTCGAATTTGTTGAGAAGTCGTTTCGACAAAACCATGATGGCCAGTTTCGCCGGCGTCTGGGTCGCAGTGGCAATGAGTGGCTGTGTGAACGTGGCACAGCAGGGTCCGCAGGCCGGCGTGGCCGCCTCGGGGGTTCCGGCGGCATCCGCTGCTGTTCCGGTGAGCGCAACGTTCGATGCGGCGGCGTCAGCAGCGTCGCTGCAGGCCTCGACGGCGGCTGTGGCTGCCGCGGCTGCGGTAGCCAAGGCGAAGAACAGCCCGCCGCTCGTCTATCGCGTGAGGCGCGGCGACACGCTGAGCCATATCGCGCAGCACCATCACTGCAGCGTCAAGGATCTGCTGGCCTGGAACCAGCTCAGGCCGTCCACACACCTCAAGCGCGGGCAGGTTCTGCATGTTGCTTCGCCGGAAACGGTGAAGGAAGCGAATGCCGCGGCAGCTGCAGCGGTCGCTGCCCAGGCTGCGGCGGCACGAACTGCCGCTGCAGCGAAGTCGGCTGCAGCGGCGGTGCCCGCCCCACACGCAGTGGTCGGCGCGACGGTAGCCGCAGCAGCAAATGCAGCAGCGGCCTCGGCCACGACGGCGACCGCGTCTGCATCAACTCCCTCTACCCAGTCCCCCGCACCCAGTGCGGCAGAAACGCGTGAAGTGGACGCCGAAGTGGCGCGTCACGCCAAACGCGTGACCTTGCAGTGGCCGGCCCAAGGCACGGTGGTGCAAGCGTTCCAGCCAGGCGAGACGCGCGGTATCGAGATCGGCGGCAAGCCCGGTGATCCGGTGCGGGCCGCCGCCGATGGCAAGGTCATGTACGCAGGGACAGGGCTCAACGAATACGGCAGCCTGATCATTGTCCAGCACAACAAAGACTTTCTGACCGCGTATTCACACAACCGCAAGCTGCTGGTGAAAACCGGTGACATCGTGCGGCAGGGGCAGGAAATCGCGGAGATGGGCGAC
>JBEKNG010000065.1:0-13169 GCA_049523075.1 Paraburkholderia sp. | reverse complement strand
TGTCGACGACTACCGCTTCAAGTTGCGACGCCAGCTTCCCCAGCTCTATCCAGGCACCGCCTTCACCTTCCTGCCGGGGGACATCACCGCCAAAATTCTCAATTTCGGCTTGCCGGCACCGATCGACGTGCAGATCGCCGGCCGCGGCCAGGCGGCGAACTTCGCCTACGCGCAGGAACTGGCCGCGCGCATACGTCGCATTCCAGGCAGCGCGGATGTCAACATCCAGCAGGCCTTCAATGAACCTACGCTAAAAATTGCTGCCTCGCGCTCGTTTGCCTCGGGCATGGGGCTGACCGAATCCGACATCGCCAACAACACGCTCGCCACCTTGTCCGGCAGCGGACAGACGGCGCCGACCTACTGGCTCGACACGTCCAGCGGGGTGTCGCACCTGGTCAACATGCAGACGCCCCAGGACCAGCTAAGCTCGATGAACGACCTGGAAACCATCCCGATCGACAAAGGTAACGGCGACCCCGGCGGTCAGGGTGTGCAACTGCTGGGAGCACTCAGCCGTATCAGCCAGACCGGCACCCCGCTGCTAGCCTCACACTACAGCATCCTGCCCGCCATCGACATTTTTGTGAGCAACCAGCGGCGCGACCTGGGGGCAGTTCACGATGCCGTCGAGAAGGTGGTTGCGGACATGGCCGATCAGGTGCCGCACGGCGCGTCCGTACATTTGCGTGGCCAGGCCCAGACCATGAGCAGCGCCTATGCGCAGTTGCTGGAGGGACTCGCGCTGTCGATCCTGCTGGTGTACCTCGTCATCGTCGTCAATTTCCAGTCATGGCTTGATCCGTTCATCATTATCACCGCGTTGCCCGCCGCGCTCGCCGGGATCGTCTGGAGCCTGTTCCTGACGGACACCACCTTATCGGTGCCGGCCCTCACCGGGGCCATCATGTGCATGGGCACGGCGACAGCCAATTCGATTCTGGTGGTCTCGTTCGCCCGCGAACATCTGGCCGTCCACGGCGACCCCGTCGCGGCTGCCATCGAGGCAGGCTTTGCCCGGATTCGCCCGGTCTTGATGACCGCGCTCGCCATGATCATCGGGATGTTGCCGATGTCCTTCAGCAACACCCAGAACGCCCCGCTTGGACGCGCCGTGATTGGTGGCCTGCTGGTCGCCACCTTCGCCACCTTGCTCTTCGTACCTTGCGTGTTCGCGCTCCTGCATCGCGACCGGAAGACATTCAGGGAATCGCACGTATGAACACCCTTCGAGATATCTCCCTCCCCGGCCGTCCTAAAGCCCGCCTGCTGACCGGAATCGGCCTGCTTTTCGTGCTAGGGCTTGTCGCATGGGGCATTGTGCAGCGGCACAACAACGTTTCCGAGTTAAGCGATATCGCCCATGAGGATTCGATCCCGCCGGTCCAGGTGATGTCACCGAGGCCTGGACCCACCACCCGCGAGATCACACTGCCCGGCAACATCCGGGCCTGGTACTCGGCGCCGATCTACGCTCAGGTGTCAGGTTATGTGCTGAAGTGGTACAAGGACTACGGTGCCGTGGTGAAGGCAGGCGAACTGCTTGCGACCATCGACGCGCCCACCGTCGACGAACAATACGAGAGCGCCCTGGCGAATCTCGACGTTGCCCGCACTAACTACAATCTTGCGGTCGTCACGGCCAAACGCTGGACGGCACTTGCGGGTACCGAGGCAGTCTCACAGCAGGAAGTCGACGTGCAGGTGGCGAACGCCGCTGCACAGAAAGCCCAGGCACGCGCAGCGGAGCATCAGGTCGCGCGTTACAAGGTACTCGAAGGCTTCAGGAATATCGTCGCACCGTTTGACGGCGTGGTCACGTCGCGCAATACCGACGTGGGTAACTATGTCGACGCCGCAGGCGGCGACGTCAGTTCACGCGGCGCAGCCGACGAACTGTTCAGCGTCTCCGACATCCACGAGATGCGGGTGTTCGTCTCCGTCCCGCAGGATTACTCGTCGATTCTCAAGCAAGGCCTTACCGCGACCCTTTCGCTCCCCCAATACCCCGGGCGGAAATTCGAGGCCAGGTTCGAAACCACCGCGAACGCCTTCAACCCGCAGACGCGCACCGTGGTGACCGAACTGCTGGTCGACAATCCGGATCACCTTATCTGGCCCGGCAGTTACACGGATGTGCACTTCGTGATCCCGTCCGATCCGAACGTGCTGATTATCCCGGAACAGGCGTTACTCTTTCGCGCGGAAGGCATGCAGGTCGCACTGGTCGAACCCGAAGACAAGGTCCATCTGCAGGGCGTCAAGCTCGGCCTCAATCTTGGTCAGACCGTTCAGGTCATTGCCGGTCTAAAGCGCAGCGACCGGCTGATTGTCAATCCCTCGGCCGGCATCCTCGAAGGCGAAAAAGTGAAGATAGTGACGGGCACCCCAGGCGTGGCGCTCTCACCGCAGTTCCTGGCCGCTGCCCCCCTTCCAGCCAGCCTGAACGCCGAGCAACGCGCCAAGGTTGAAGCCGCACGTAACGATCCGGATAAATGATGCGCCGAGTCAAACACACCGGGCACTCCGCCTGCCTGGCAGCACTGGTGCTGCTGTCAGGTTGCGATCTGGCGCCCGTCTACCATGCGCCGCAGATGATGCTGCCCGCCGACTATCGCGGCTCTGGTCCCTTTGTCACGGCGCAACCGCAGGATCAGGCTTCGCGCGGACCGTGGTGGCAGATGTTCAACGACCCTGAGCTTGACCGCCTCGAAGCGCAGCTCGACGCGGCCAATCCCGACCTGAACGCAGCGGAGGAGACGTACACGCAGGCACGCGACGTGGTCGGCGAAGCGGAGTCGGGGCTTTACCCACAGGTCAATGCTCAGGCGTTCGCAAGCGAGAACAAAGAGTCTGTACATACGCTGTTCCATAGCGGAACCGGTCCATACCAGCAGCCGTCTAACGGTTATAACGGATCGGCGTCGTGGGAGCCGGATTTCTGGGACGAGATTCGCAACAGCGCGAAACGCGCGAAAGAGTATGCACAAGGCACGGCCGCGGAGGTCGCGTCGGCGCGGCTGAGCCTCGAGATGGAACTGGCTAACGACTACATGGCAGCACATGGGCTCGATACTGAGCATGCTGCCTATCTGCAGGCAATCTCGCTGTATGGGAAAGCCGTAACTATCACCCAGATGCGCTTTGCCGGCAAGATATCCTCCGGCCTCGACGTCGCGCGCGCCGAGAATCAGTTGTCGTCGGTCCAGGCACAGGACACGGAGGTGCAAGCGCAACGTGCGGTGCTCGAACATGCCATTGCAGTGCTGGCCGGCGAAAATCCGACTACCTTCAGACTGCCGGTGCGGACCGATGCGCAAATTGCCCTTCCGGAAATTCCAGCCGGCGTGCCGTCGGCGCTGATGCAACGGCGCCCCGATATCGCACAGGCAGAGCGCGCGATGGCCGCGGCCAACTCCGCTATCGGCGTATCGCGGGCGGCGTTTTATCCAAACGTCCGTCTGGACGCGATGGCGGGTATCGAAGATACGGGCCTGGCACTTGCCTCCCTGCCGAACACCCTATGGGCGGTAGGAGCATCGGCGATGCTGCCACTCTTTGAAGGTGGGTTGAGAAAGGCTGAGTTGCAGCAGAGCTGGTCGCAATTCGCCCAGGCGGGTGACAACTACCGTTCGACAGTGCTAGCGGCCTTCCAGCAGGTCGAAGACGAACTCGTTCTCACGAGCAAACTCGGGACCGAAGCCGAACAGCAAGAAGCGGCCCTGCAGGCCGCGTTGAAAGCGCAGAGGATTTCCATGAGTCTCTATACGGATGGTCTCGATAACTATCTCAATGTCACCGTTGCGCAAATTGCGGCGCTAACGGCACAAATTGGGGAAGTGCAGGTACAGACACGCCGGCTGCAAACAGCGGTCGCCCTAACGGGTGCGCTGGGCGGCGGTTGGACCACGGCGAAACTGCCCAGCCCCGATCAGACCATACCCTTCAATCCGCTTAGTCTGCGCACGTCGGCCAACGACGTGCATGAACCACAATGATCCGGCTAACGTGTTGGTGGAGGAGGAAATAAAATGGCACTCAAGGACGTCCTGGCACATGTCGATCCGAGCGAAGCAGGCAAGAGACGTTTGTGTTTCGCCTGTGATCTTGCGGCGCGCCACGGAGCACGGCTAACCGCGCTGTACGTTCCCGAATACAGCATTGACCAGCAGCACCGTCTCCGGTCCGCAGAGCTGGGACTCGCCTCGGGCGAGCGCACCGCTGCGCTGAATCGCGCCATCAGAAGAGAACTCGATGAGGATGCCGATGCACTTCGCTCAATGCTTGCGCAACTTCAGCAGAGCCATGCCATCGAGACGGTCTGGCGAAGCATCGAGGGACATGCGTATAAGGTGGTTCCCCAATATGCACGCTCCACTCTGCCCCTTCCCTGTGTGCCAAGGCGGATTGAAACGTGATCCACAATTGAGCCTTTGTGGGTCATCTTTTACTTCACCAACCAGTGAGAAGTTTCCGGAGTAAACATGCTGGACGCATGAGTCACTTCGCGAAGCCCAACCTTCTTAAATGACTCTTCATTGTTTCGAAGGCTCTTCGATAGATCGCCAGCTCTATCCTGTATCTGACCGGACAACAAACACGTCTACGGCAGATACGTTCGGCGCATTCGTTCTCATATATATGGAGATCGTCCAATGAAGCCCGTCACAATCGTCATTCTGTTCTATGCGATCGCAACGAATTTGGCCTTCGCCCAGTCCGCTTCTACACGCGCTACCGCACCAACCAGCATGGAAAATGGGACGGTCACAACGGCTCAGCGACAGACGGCGGGACAATGGGTACCGTCCGACGAGACATCAAATAAAACCCGCGCCCAAGTGTACGGCGAACTCATCAAGGCTCAGCAGGACGGACAGCTCGCATACCTCAATAGAACGGTGTACGCACATCACTGAAGTCAGGTACTAACGCCCACCTCATACGCGAAACGCGGGATGAAGGCTTGCACTATTCCCGCTTATCTACCGTACAGTCATGGAGAACGTTCATGAAATCAAGAACGATGTACAGAAAGGCGTAGGGAATGAGTCGCAAATTGCACCCACTCGTGGGGCAGCCCGACAAATATCAAATTCGACATATTAAGGCATACTTATAAATATAAATTTAACCTATAAATTTTACCCTCATTTCATTTTTTCAGAACAAATCTCAATGGAGATGGCATCCCCGATTTAATTTCTATTGAGGATTATGTGGCCGTCTTGTTTGTCGTCGGGCATAGCGTGGATCAATTACAGGCTATACGCGTGTTTATAGGCGCCGCCAGACTCGGGCTCGAGTGGCCCCGAACTGTTACTCATGCGAGTCGACAAGTGAGCGCGATGCAACGATTTCTTCCTGTAAAAACGATGCGAACACCACGCTGCAAATGATTCACGCTATCGGGACAGTGTTCCTCCCCTGCACACTTCCCGATACTCTGTTGGGGCGACCGGGATTTAAGCTCATGAAGCAATCTTAATGTCAGTGATCTGTCATTTCCTGGCTGCCCGCCTACTCTTAAGGTGTGCGGTTGCAGTGGTCAATGGATACTCAACGTCAAGCGTTATCGATGTTGTCTGCTGCCGCTCGATTTGACTTATTGTCGGTTCGCGTAATAGGGAGGCGTCATGAACCTGAAGCTAAATGTCGTTGCATCCGCTATTCTCTTGACGGTCGGCACCGCCGCAATTGCTGCACCTCCACTGACCCCTCAGCAGTGTAACAGCTACCCGTTTAAGCAGCCCGTTGGCGAAGTCACGCACGCGCAACTCATGCAGGAGCTCGTCGAGCTAGAGGCTGTGGGCTACTACCCCGGGGAAGACGACTTATATTACCCCCGCGATATTCAGCGTGCGGAAAGGAAGTTACGAGCAGAGTACCGGCAGGACTGCAAACCGAGTATCTCCCGAGCTGTAACAGCAGAGTAGCCGAGAAGAACGAACATCGCTGTCCGGCTTGGCGGGCAGCTTGTTTGGCGACTCTCGGCCATCGAGCGCGGACTTAAGCTGAGCAGGTAATGGAGTTCGAATTGCCAGCAATGCTCGTTGAAAGATATGTGTCCGCCGGGTCCTTAATGGCGGGTGACGCGCTGGGCGCAAAAGACGACTGTCGAGGAGGTGCTGGCGCAACTTGATCACGCACCTGAGGAGATGCGAATCCGACAACACGCGGTCGAGCATCCCTTCGGCACAATCAAGGCATGGATGGGCGTCACTCACTTCCTGACACGGATTATCAAGCGGGTGGATACGGAAATGGGCCTGCACGTGCTGCCCTACAACATGAAACGCGTCATTAAGCACCCCGGTTCAGAACAGCTTATTGTGGCTTTTCACTTTTTTCACATGACTTCTGGCTGGGCGCAGCGCATACGTTCACGCGAGCACACGTTCCTACCGTGACGGGCAGCTCGGATCCGAACTGGAACCAACTGTCGCTGATGCTCGACTATGATCTGAGCGCACGCACCCCGATTTACGTGCAAGAGGCTTACCGGCACGCTGATGGCAAGACCGCGGCCGCGACTTCGATTACGCGCCAATTTAAGGTTCCCCGAGTGCGTCGTCAAGTGGCAACCAGATGATGTACCGCATCGCATTGACGCGCCGTTTCCAAGACATCTCAGCTTTAGCTTCAGCGTGAAAAGCACAGGCCGGAATCCGGCCTGTGCTTTTTTAACTGTTGGGAGTCGTAACACTTATGTCAGGGAGGAAAGTGCTCTTTCTTGATCGAGTGATCGGTTTGCCGTTGGCGAAATGTAAAGAGTCCACATTGATGTTTTGTGCGATGTGTACAAATATGGCGGGTTTTTCATCTTCGTGCGGTCCGGTATTTATTCGCGCAGGGCTATGATGCCAAAACTGTCACGATTCCAACCATACCTTGATGGACGCGACAAGCGACTTGACATGGCTCTGCTTTGCCGCGAGCTTCGCCTCGACGCTGACATAGGCATCTTGCGGTTACCGCAGATTAGGCAGCCTACAGACGAGATGTAGCAGCTTCTGTAAGATATGGAATCCTTATTGTAATGTTTTGGTGCGGCGTTGAAGTGTCCAGCATCCGGTAGCCGAAAAGCGCGGGACTCCCAGATGTTCACTATGTGATCTTACGACCGTCTCATTCTCCTCGTAACAGCCTGCGTCGCGAGGATGCCAATTGGGTCCACGTTCTTAACAAATAGTGAGGAGCCGATGGCCGTGCCCGCTCTGGAATTTGGCAAAGTACGGGGAAAGTCGATCTCCACCGATACACAAGGTACGAATTCAACGCGCCGTTCGGACCCGCGCTGGCATACGACTACGTTTCGATGGCTGTCGGCATACGCCGCAATTTTTACCCTCTGCTTCATGGCGTTGCTCGGGTTCCTGGAATACTCGGTGGGCGCGGCGATGGAAAGCGAAGCAGATAGCGGGATTCGCTGGCAGATGCGTTACTTCGATTCGAAGTCCGACGATCAGCTGGCGGCCGTCATAGGACGAAGGCTCGAGCGCGAAAACCGGCACACCAATTACTACGGCCTGTTCGCTCCAGACGGTCACCGGCTCGCGGGGGACATCATCGAGATGCCACCAGGCCTGCAACTCGATCGAGCCGGTGAAGCACATAGCGCCAGCACGGGCCGCACACTTGTGCTGTCGGCTAACGCGTCGATGGCCACGGTGCGGGTAATGGGGGAACTTCGCGACAACGGCGTCAAGCTTGTCATCGGACGAAGCCTGTCCGACGTGCAGCATGTGCGGGAGGAATTGACCAAGGCGCTGATCGGCGGTGGGCTGCTATGTCTCGGCCTCAGCCTTGCTACGGGCCTGTTGCTGAGCCTGCGCCAGATGCGGCGCGTGGCGGACATGCGGCACGTGACCACTCGCATTGCCAATGGGGATCTTGGGCAGCGCTTGCCAATTGGCGGCCATGACGAACTGGATATGCTGTGTCACCTCGTCAATCACATGCTCGACGAGGTCGAGCGTCTGATGAACGAGGTCAAAGGCGCGTGCGACGGTATTGCCCACGACCTACGTACACCGCTGGTGCGTTTGCGCCTGCAGTTGGCCAACCTCGCGGAGCGGGTGAGCGGCGACGACGTGGCCAACTCGCTGATCGCTAGCGCGCGCGTCGAAGCCGATTCGATTCTCGAACGCTTCGGCGCGATGCTGCGTATTTCAGAGATCGGTACGTTACAACGGCGCAGCGGCTTTGACGTGGTCTCCTTGCAGACGCTTGTAGACGAACTGTGCGACCTCTATCAGCCGCTTGCGGAGGAAAAGTCGATCACCCTGAAGTCCAGCACGGAATCCGTCGAACCGCTGCATGCCGACCGGGCCCTGCTGTTCGAGGCATTCAGTAACCTGCTCGACAATGCGATCAAATTCGCACCCGAGGGCGGTGAAGTGAGCGTCGATCTATGGTCGAGCCATTCGGGGCCGCAACTCGTGATTTCCGATAACGGCCCCGGCATCCCGGTGAACGAGCGTCACGCGGTGCTGAACCGCTTCTACCGTGTCGAGCAGACACGTCACGTGCCGGGAACCGGTCTTGGACTTGGCATTGTCTATGCAATCATCCGGCTGCATGGCTTCGAGCTACGAATTGGTGGCGACGATCGGGGAACGGCTATCACAATCGATTGCTGGCCACACAACTTGCAGTAGGTCATAACGCTAGATGCGAATCCTGCTGTTGTGTCGCGATAAGGCGGGCGGCGCATCCTTCGTCTTGGGCATCGCTTTTGTCACGGGTGATCGAATGCAAACTCTAACCCAGCGCCTTAACGCGACAAAACCGATGGCCGCACTGTGCCGGATGACTATCGTCTCTGGTCGCAACCCATTTCCGACATTCGAGCCGTGACGTCGCCATAGTTGGCGAAGCGGTACAGTATCTTTTGCCTGAATTCAACCGCGCTCGTCGACGACGCGAGCGCCTCCTCGCCGAAATCCAGATACGCGATCATCTCGTCGTAGAGCTCCCCGCCGCCCGGTACGCCGTGTCCGGGCAACACGAGATCATAGTGAAGTGGCACCGGGAAATTCCCAGTAGTCGATGCTGAGCAGGCCGTTCTGCTCAGCAAGTTCTTTCGCCCGGTTCCTGAGTACCGTGACGGCTGGATAGGGCCGCAACATGACCGTGAGGTCATAGACCTGGCCACGGTCATTGAGCTTTTGCATCCATAGTCCCTCCATCGGATAGCCTTCCGCGTCGCAGTCGAACAGTTCGATCACGGTGTCAGGAGTTGCGACGATGGACGTGTACGACGAGCGGCTTTGCACCGAATGGGCAAGCCTGACCGACGCCTCGACCTGCGTCGCGCCGCTGACGGACCTGGCGAGGATAGGACAGAACAGGATGGTCTGCGTCGAGTCCCTCACTTCCCGTGTGTATCTAACCGGACCGGCCACTTTCGCGGCGGCGCTGATCACACGCATCACCTGTGCGATCCCGCTCACGGGTTGGGTCAGCATGGGTGCTTTCAGCGCAACGTCGGGTGTGAAAAGCTTCTCGAGTTGTGCCTGACTTGCACCACTTTCTATTGCGACGCGAAACGGATGCTTGCTCATCGGTAGTCCGACATATCAGCCGGTAGCCACTTGCGGAGACTATCGAAGATAAGTTCGGACAATCACCGAGGGCGAGTGTGGCCCCTCGGACAGCTGCCGCCGGATGAGACGCCAACTGGGTTGAGGTACATCTTGCCCCGCTCGGCGCTTACGCTGCTTTCCACTCGCGTTGCAACAGGCCGTAGAGCGCACTGTCGGCATGCACCCCGATAACGACACAGCTTTCGCGAAGATGACCTTCCCACCATGCTGGCCAACCTTAAACGGGATGCGAACAAAACCGTGATGGTATGCCCCCGCAGACCTCTGCCGCCGGATGAGTTCAACTCAGCCTCGAAACCAAGAAAAGGTTTGATGATGAAGATAGAAGTTTCTTGGTTCGTGACGCCGCTAGCTTGCAATACTTTAGGCCCGGACCGGTCGCAGAAGGATTCGTGACTGTCGAAAATCAACAAACGAGACAAACATGTCGAACCCGTTCGATCAAAGACGTCGCAACGCCCTCAAAACACTTGGCGCACTAACTGCGTCTGCGGCCGGCTTTGCCGGCGCTGCCGAGCAGCCTCTTCAACCCGTGAAATGGTCAGCCGGCACCGAGCGGCCGCGGACAAAGGTCCCTGCCAATGCTGCGGATTGCCATCACCATATCTACGATTCACATTATCCGTGGGCGCCCGAAGCGACGTCCAAGCCTGGCGACGCCTCGGTCGCGGATTATCGACAGTTGCAAAAGCGCCTCGGAACCACGCGCAACGTCATCGTCCAGCCATCAAGCTATGGGATAGACAACCGCCTTCTGCTGGCATCAATCGCACAATTCAATGGCCGCGCCAGAGGAATCGCAGTGGTGAATACGAGCATCACTGATGCGCAACTCACAGAGCTGCATAGCGGCGGCGTAAGAGGAATCCGCTTCAATCTTTCGCCTCCAGGAACAACGACGCTCGACATGGTCAGGCCGCTTGCGAAGCGCGTCGCCGCGATGGGTTGGCATGTGCAGGTCAATGCGCCTGCCGCTTACTTACTCGAAGCCCGGACCACGTGGTTTGATCTGCCTTGCCCGGTGGTCTTCGATCATCTTGCACACGTGCCGGAACCCGATGCATTGCATCATCCCGCGTTCGAAATGGTCGCCGAACTGCTGACCACTAGAAAAGCCTATGTGAAATTGACTGGCCTATACAACGACACGAAAGTTGGCCCGCCGACTTACGCGGACAGCGTGGCTGTCGCAGGCGGGTTCGCCAAAGCTGCGCCTGATCGCGTGTTATGGGGAAGCGACTGGCCGCATCCCACTGAGCAGCCGCTCAACAGGATTCCAAACGACGCCCTCCTCCTTGACCTTTTTAGCGTCGCTGTTCCTGAGAAATCAGTCCGTGACCGGATCCTTGTCGACAATCCCGCCGAACTTTATCAATTCGAATAAGACCGCTTGCTGGGATCGGTACAAATGTCGCATAGAGGTGAGGCTTGCACGTTTAAGCGTTGTGCAGACGGCATCTTGACCAGGCGGCGATTACCTCCGTTTGTGGGTTGCCTGTCTAGCTAACGGCACCCCGTCAATACATGCTTCATTTCAACAATACTTGAAATATCAAAATGGATGATCTATTGTTCGTGCATGAACGCAAACCTCGTTGTGCGCGCCTTGAGCGCTCTGGCCCATGAATCGCGCCTCGCAATCTTTCGCCTGTTGGTCGTGGCTGGCCCTGAAGGCATGGCTGCGGGCGAAATTGCGCAGCAGCTAGGGCTATCCCCGTCGAGTCTCTCGTTTCATCTGAAGGATCTGTCGCACGCAGACCTGGTGAAGCCGCGACAGGAGGGACGTTTCGTCATCTACACGGCGAACTTCGATGCCATGACGGGCCTGATCGGTTTCCTCACCGAGAACTGCTGCGCCGGCTCGACCTGCGCGGCAAGCGACCTTCCCAACTGTTGTGGAGACGCAGCATGAAACGGATGCACATTCACGTCGCTGTCGACAACCTCAACGACAGCATCCAGTTCTACAGCTCCATGTTTGGCAACGTCGAGCCCGCCGTCCTGAAGGACGACTACTGCAAGTGGGAACTGACTGATCCGGCATTGAACTTCGCAATCTCGAAACGAGGCGCAAAACCGGGCGTAGACCATATCGGCATTCAGGTTGAAACGGACGCGGAACTCGAGGAAATGAACGCACGGTTCGCTGCGGCACAGCTGCCGGTGCAAACCGAAATCGGCACGACCTGCTGCTACGCGAAGTCCGACAAGGCGTGGACCGTTGATCCACAGGGAGTTGCATGGGAAACCTTCCGCACGCTGGATACCGCTCCCATGTACGGCTCGTCACGCGACCGTTCGCAGGAAAAGACCCAGGCCCCCAAAGCCTGCTGCACTCCGGCTGAGTCCGTGGTCACTATCGCAGGAATGAAATGAGCAGCACTGACACAGCGGTCCGCGCAGCACGCCCGGCAATCGGATTTTTCGAGCGTTACCTGACGGTCTGGGTAGCGCTCTGCATTATTGGCGGCATTCTGCTCGGACAGCTACTTCCACAACTCTTTCAGGCGGTCGGCCGCATGGAAGTGGCACAGGTAAACCTGCCGGTCGGCGTACTGATCTGGGTGATGATTATCCCAATGCTGGTCAAGATCGATTTCGCGGCCATGACTCAGGTGAAAAGCCAGTGGCGTGGCATCGGCGTGACGCTCTTTGTCAACTGGTTCGTCAAGCCGTTTTCGATGGCCTTGCTTGGATGGATCTTCATCCGTCATGTGTTCGCGCCGTGGCTGCCTGCCGATCAGCTTGACAGCTACATTGCTGGCTTGATCCTGCTCGCCGCCGCGCCGTGTACAGCGATGGTGTTTGTCTGGTCTCAACTGTGCAAGGGCGATCCGTACTTCACTCTGTCACAGGTCGCGCTGAACGATTCGATCATGATCGTGGCGTTTGCACCGCTCGTCGCGCTACTGCTGGGCCTGTCCGCAATCACCGTGCCGTGGGACACGCTGATTATCTCTGTGGGCCTGTACATCGTCATTCCCGTCATCCTTGCTCAAGCGCTGCGCAAGCGACTGCATGCAAAAGGCGAGGCTCATTTCCAGCGGACTATCGCGCATCTAGGTCCGTATTCGATCTGCGCGCTTCTGGCGACGCTGGTGCTGCTGTTCGCGTTTCAGGGGCAGGCCATCGTCAGGGAACCGCTCGTTATCGCGATGCTGGCGGTACCGATCCTGATTCAGGTGTTTTTCAACTCCGGCCTTGCGTATCTGCTCAATCGCAGACTGGGCGTTGCGCACTGCGTTGCGGGACCATCAAGCCTGATCGGCGCGAGCAACTTCTTTGAACTTGCGGTAGCCACCGCCATCAGTCTGTTCGGCTTCCAGTCAGGTGCGGCGCTCGCGACAGTGGTTGGCGTGTTGATTGAAGTGCCCGTGATGCTGCTGGTCGTCGGCGTGGTGAACCGGTCGCAGCACTGGTATGAAGCAAGCAACGGCCTAAAGGTACAGAAGTCATGAGTGTCACGATCTATCACAACCCGGACTGCGGTACGTCGCGGAACACACTGGCAATGATCCGCAATGCGGGAATTGAACCGGAGATTATTGAGTATCTGAAGAA
>JBEKNG010000064.1:0-13230 GCA_049523075.1 Paraburkholderia sp. | reverse complement strand
ACCGGCTCGATTCGCATGGTGCAGTGCACGGGGGCGCGGCGGATGATTTGGTGGAGGAGGGCGAAGTGGTCGAGGCGCCGTCCACGAATAATGCCGCGGTAGATGTCGATCAGTTGCGCAAAGAACTGCTGCATGTGATCGATCTTCTGAGCCGGTAGTGCATTGCGCTCGAGCCGCTCGTAAGCCGCCGTTCGCAGTTTTGTTGGAGAATGGCGGTTCTAATCGATTGAAGTGTCTGTTATAATTTTTAGCTGTTCGGGGCGTAGCGCAGCCTGGTAGCGTACCTGCATGGGGTGCAGGTGGTCGGAGGTTCAAATCCTCTCGCCCCGACCAAGATCTAAAAGGCTCTCATGGCTTCGGCTCTGAGGGCCTTTTTCATTTTCAGCGTTTTTCCTCTTACTTTTCCCCGTACTCCCGGCGACGCTGGGTGGTCTGCTCAGGTCGTTGCGGTCACAACCGAACGCGTATCGTTCCCTAGGTGAGCCGACCAGGATGAGACGGAGGACTGACCGCACAAAAAACCCCCGCACGAGATCGCGGGCTGCGGAACAGTCATTCGCGGTTGCGGGCCGTACGCATGGCATTCGTAGCTATAGGCGTCGTGGCGTGCACGCCCTTCATTTGGGGCTGGCCGGTTCGCACGCACTCTGCACGGCGGCGTCATACGCACTGCTCGAATGATCAGCGACGTTGTAACTCACCACCTTTTCATTACGGATGAAAACCTCAGTGAGCAGGTTGCCAATATCGCCGGTGTAACTGTTTTTCGTATTGACTATCAGGCACACGCGATAACCGAACACAGCTCCGCTTGCGACTCGCGTCCATCCCGACGTTGGTCCATTCAGATATTGCACCACGGCGCTCGAAGGTTCCTTTAGCGTTGTCTGCTGATAGGTATCAATCAGGGCCTTGTAGTCGTTAGGGTATGTGCCGTAGGTCGCTGCCTCCGGCGTGCTCTTGGCAGGCCCATTGGCGCAACCGGTGAGCATGCCTGCGATCAATACCGCTGCACTCGCGGCCTTCAGCTTCGTTTTCATCATTTCACCTACGCGGACGGGTTTTTCAAACGGCTTCTTATCTCCTGTCTGTACTTTTTTGTGGCGACAGTATAGCCAGAGCAAAGGGGTGAGTGCCACTAATCGAATCAAGGCATCGCCCGCAACAGCCGTCTATGCGATCGGATCGAAGACAGGGGGCGATAAATTCGGCGCGCTTCTAATATGGCTCACAAACCGGTCGACGATTGGCGTCTCGCGGCTATTCCAGATCAGACTCGTTTCGATCGAAACCGGCATATCTTGTACGTGCCGGTACACCACGCCGGGGCGGGCAAAACGCGCGAAGACCTGGGGCACCCATGCAATGCCCATCCCCGCTGCCACGAGGCTCACGATAGTCTGCATCTCGATAGCCTCCTGCTCGATATGAGGGGTGATCCCCTTCAGGTGGTAGTACGACAGCAATGCATCGAAGAGCGACGGCATAATTTGGCGGGGAAAGATGACAACCGGGTCCGACGCGACGTCTGCGAACGAAATCGACTCGCGGTTTGCAAGCCGGTGATTGACCGGAAGCGCAACGAGAAACGGCTCGACCAGCAATGTTAGCGCCGAAAATCCGACCGGCGCAGCGCCCAGAGCGTGCAGGATAAAACCGGCGTCTACCTGGTCTGCGCCAAGCGCCTTGAGCTGTACATCGAGCGTTGCCTCGCGAAGCTCCAGCAGAACGTCGGGGTTCGCGTGTCGGAAACCACTGACCCAGCCCGGCATCCTGCCATAGGCCACCGTTGAGGCGAAGGCAACGCGCAGACGGCCGGTCTGTCCTTCCGCAGCCGCCTTGACGATCCTCGGCAGTTCGTCTGAAGCGCGAATCAGGTGCCGTGCGTAGGCAAGAAGTGCTTCGCCGCCCGGCGTCAACGTCACGCTTTTGCGGGTGCGATCAAACAACGTCACCTCGAGAGACGCCTCAAGGCTCTGCATTGCCTGTGTAAGTGGAGGTTGCGTCATGTGGAGCCGCTCGGCTGCACGTCGAAAATGCAATTCCTCCGCAACGGCGATGAACTGGCGTAGCTGTCGTATGTCGGTCACTGATATGTCCCGCGTATCAAATATGCGTGTGCAATATATTGGACCCTCCAATTTTGATTCTCAATACTTTTCTCTGCGAGCGGGATTCAGTGGACACCGATGTGTTGCCTGCGTCCTGTTGCTGCAGGTGATTTCAACTAGCTGTCCGTCCGTTCGCTAAACCGTTACCTCGCCTTTTGCCAACCTTTCAGGATCTGAAGATGACCAAGCTTTCAAAGGCCATAGCTGCCCGACGCCGCGCTCTCGCCGCCATGTTGCTTCCCCTGGTTGCGTGGGCAACCATCGGCACAGCGCACGCAGCGTCCCTCGAGGAAATCAAAAAGCGCGGCTACATTGTCGTCGCTACCGAAGACGACTACCGGCCCTTTGAATTCGTCAAGGACGGCAAGCCCACCGGCTTTGACAATGAAATGGTCGATGCACTGCAGAAGTACGCGCCTTTCCAGGTCCGTCACGAAATTTTGCCGTTCACTGGCATCCTCGCTGGCGTCGCGACGGGTAAATACGACATCGCGATCACAGGGGCAACGATGTCAAAGGACCGGATGCAATCGCTCGACTTTGCGAGCCCGATTGCGGACGCGACCGACTACTACGTCAAGCGAAAGAACGACGATTCGATCAAGTCGATCAAGGACCTGAGCGGCAAAACCGTTGGCGTTCAGGCCGGCAGCGCGCAACTCGCTCACCTGACTCAACTGCAGGCACTGATTGAGAAGAGCGGCGGCAAGATGGGCAAGATCGTGCAATACACCTCGTATCCCGAGGCATACCAGGACCTGGCACTGGGCCGCACTGATTACGTCGTGAATACGATCGTCAACCTCAACACACTCGTCAATCAGAAGCCTGGTGTCTTCGCGGTGGGACAACCTGTAGCCGCTCCGTCGATGGCAGCGTGGTCCGTGCAAAAGGGCAATGCCGATCTGCTCGCGTACGTCAACCAGTTCATCGCCAAGGAAAAGGCAAACGGTACGGTGTCGACCCTGCAGAAGAAATGGTTCGGTCAGTCATTCAACCTGCCGGTGACCTTCACACCTGAATACTGAGCACGAATGAGCTACTCCGACGTACTCTCGATTTTTAGCGGCGCGTTGACCACGCTCCTGCTATCGATCGCCGGCATTGCCCTCGGCCTGCCGATCGGACTCGGCATGGCCTTGCTCCGCTGGGGGCGTGTACCTGTCGTTGCACGCTTCGTTGCCGTTTACGTCAGTTTGCTGCGGGCGTCGCCGTTAGTCACGCTCCTGCTGTTGCTGTTCTACGGATTGCCCGATATGGGCATTGAAGTTGGGCCGATCACCGCCGGCGTGCTTGCGCTCACGCTGAATACGTCTGCCTTCTATTGCGAGATCTGGCGCTCGGCACTCCTTGCCTTTCCGCGGGAACAACTGGAGGCTGCGCGGGCAGTGGGCATGCGGCGGAGCATGTGTCTTCGCCGCATTGTGCTCCCGCAGATCGCACGCTCGAGTCTGCCCGCGCTGGTCAACGAGATGTCGCAATTGATCAAGGTCACGCCGGTGCTTGCCATTGTGGGTGTAGTCGATATCACACGGGCTGCAGTTCGCATCGGCGCGGACACCTATCAGCCATTGCCGCCGTTCTGCGTCGCCCTGGCGATTTACATACCGATCATCTTCGCGCTCGTCAGCGTCCAGCGCTGGATTGAGCGCAGACAGGCTCGCCTGGAGGCATCAGCGTGATCCACGATTTCGGCATTGTCTGGTTACACCGCGATCTGCTTTTGTCAGGCCTTGCGAACACCGTCATTTTGTCGGTGTCGGCGGCATTGAGTGCGCTCTTGATCGGCGCGCTGGTTTCAACGGTTCTCGTTCGCCGCGCGCGCGTCGCTGGCCATATTGTCCGCTTCCTGATCGACGTCGCACGCTGCACGCCGTTCCTTCTATTTGCCTACATTGTCTACTACGGCCTGCCTTCGCTCGGACTGCGTTTCGACAACTGGAGCGCCGGGGTGCTGGCATTGATTGTCTACCATTCCGCCTACATGGCCGAAATTATCGGGGCGGCCTGGCGCTCTCTGCCACGCGACACAATCGAAGCGGGCCATGCGTTCGGATATAGCGGCCTGCGCCTCTTTCACCGCATCGTGATGCCGCCGCTCGCCCTGAACGCGGCGCCGGTAATAGGCAATCAGATCATTCAGATCGTCAAGGACAGCGCGTTTCTGACGATCATTGCGCTACCGGAACTCACCAACGCGGCGAGCGCCATTCAGTCACAGTATTTCGTCCCATTTGCGGCCTTTATCACAGCCATGTTGCTGTATTGGGCGCTTTGCCTGGTAGTCGAAGCCTTGGTATCCGTGCTGGGCCGAATGGCGGAGGCGCGCCGATGAATATGATGCACCACTCTATGAAAATGGACGATTCTCAGCCAGTTCTGAACATTATTGGACTCTCGAAGAGCTTTGGATCCTTGCAGGTGCTCGACAACGTCAGTTTTAGCGTTGCCGCGGGAGAGACGGTCTGCCTCTTAGGACCATCCGGTTCGGGAAAATCGACGCTGCTGCGCTGCGTTAACTGGCTAGAGCGTCCAGACCAGGGGCGCATTCTGCTGAACGGAGAACAGGTCGGCATCTCAAATGCCGGCGTCGTCATGAGCGACCGCGATCTCGCGAGGATGCGCATGCGCATCGGCATGGTGTTTCAGCATTTCGCGCTGTGGCCTCATCTAACTGTTTTGCAAAATGTGATGGAGGCGCCGGTGCACGTGCAGCGCCGCGCTAAAGACGTGGTGCGCGAGGAAGCAGAAGCACTCTTGCGCCGCGTTGGAATGTATGAAAAGAGAGACGCGTTTCCGGCGCGTCTTTCGGGCGGTCAAAAGCAACGGATTGGAATCGCAAGAGCGCTGGCCATGAAACCGGAACTTCTGCTCTTCGATGAACCGACCAGTGCGCTCGATCCCGAACTCGTTGGCGAAGTGCTTGCCGTTATGCGGGATCTCGCAAGCGAGGGTATGACCATGGTTGTCGTTACCCACGAAATGGCTTTCGCAAGGGACGCCGCAAGCCGCATTGCCTTTATGGATCGAGGCGGGATTGTCGAAAGCGCGGCGCCTGACGTTTTCTTCTCCGCTCCGGCCACGGAGCGCGCACGCCAATTTCTGCAGCGCTATTCCGCTGCATCCGACCGTTCGTTGGCATCCAGTTGACCACGAGCACTGCTAAACCACCACGCTAGGTTTCCGAGCGATGACATCTACAGAACTGCTGGCATGACTATCCATTCGAATACCCCAATGGCCGAGCGCGAAGCGCATCGAGCCCGCTACGAGGCACTTCGTGCCGAAGGGCAAGGCGCGTCGGCGCAAGCGCTACCGTCGCTTACCTCACGCGATCAACCCGTGCATGACGATGCGATCCTGCACCGCGAACACGTGCCGGGCGGCTGGTACTGGACCACACGTGTGGCGCGTGGCGAAGCGCTGCGCATTGTGAACACGGCGGGCACCTCTGCTGTTTCGATGGTGGCGTGGTGCGAAACGGATCCCTCTGAGCGCCTGAATACCGCGGACACGATGAAAGTCCAGTGGAGCACCGGGCTGCGCAAGGGGCGCGTGATTTATACGGAAATGGGACGGGTAGCGTTCTCCATTGTCGAAGACACCTCCGGTGCCCACGACCCGCTCGTCGGGCCAACCACGAAAGAATCGATGGAGAAGGCGCTCGGGCCCACGGCCGCGAGGAACTCCCGCGATAACTTTTTCCTGGCCGCGGCAAAGCTTGGCTTGGCGCGTCGCGACGTGCCGGCCTGCATCAACTTTTTCGCACCCGTGGCGATCGCCGCCGACGGCCGGTTCCTATGGCATCCCGAGCGGCGGACACCAGGGGATTTTGTCGACGTTCGCGCGGAAATGGATCTCCTCGTCGTGGTGTCCAACGCCGGCCATCCGCTTGACCCGGCTGTGCAAGCTGTCCCTGCGCCGATTGATGTGATCCAGTTTGTCGCACCTCAAGCTGGCGCCGACGACCTCTGTCGCCATGCCTGCGGGGAAGTCGAACGGGCATTCGAACAAACTGAGCGGCACATTCGCCGCGGGAGCAGCTCATGATGGAAACGTCCGCTTTTACCGACCTCGTGCTCGACGTGGTCATACCCGCCCGCACGCCGTGGTCCCATGTGATGCGTCGCGGACAGAAGATGCGTCTTATCGACGTGGAAGGACAGCAGGCAGTCGATGCCCTGTTTTACAGCGCCGCGGACACTGCACAACGCTACAGCGCACAGGACACGGTGCGCGAGCAGGGATCGGCTTACATAGGACTCGGCACTCGGCTCGTATCCAACCAGGGGGTCGTGATGGCGCGGGTTGTCGAAGACAGTTCGGGCCGGCATGACACGCTGGCGGGTTGTTGTTCGTGCGAGAGCAACGTGGTCCGGTTCGGCGAAGCAACCCGCTACCAACACGCATGCAGGGAGAACTTTGTGCTGGAGCTCGGACGGTATGGGATGGGCAAGCGGGACATTGCACCCAACGTGAACTTCTTCATGAACGTGCCGATCGACGACGCTGGCAATTTCGCCGTGCTCGACGGCATATCGCCACCGGGAAGCTACATTGATCTGGTTGCAGAGATGGATCTGCTTTGTGTGTTCTCCAATTGTCCGCAGATCAACAACCCTAGCAATGACTTCAACCCGACGCCTGTACGCGTGATGATATGGGACGCCGCTGCCCAGCCGGCGTAGACGGCTAACATAATCTCACGGCCGTGCGGACGAGTTCGGCCAATCAGGTCAGCGGCCGGTCCGGACTCGTTTATCACTCGAATGACGAAATCGTAAGCTAAAATGATCTATCTGTACTGCTTAGCAAAAAGTAACCGGGGACAAGCCACGGCTTCGTTCACCATGTCTCACCGACGATCGCAGGCAAACGTGCGGGAACTTGAGGCATGAACTCTTCGAAACTCAATGAACTGGACGCATGGCAAGCTGCCCGCCTGATAGCGAAACGGGAACTTCGCGCGGTCGATCTGGTGCATGCATGCCTTGACCGGATTACGGAACGCGATTTCGAAGTACACGCCTTTACGCATCTCGATCGCGCTCACGCGATAGTGCAGGCAAACGCCCTCGATAAGGGCCCCGTGCGTGGGCTGC
This sequence comes from Paraburkholderia sp., assembly GCA_049523075.1. GTDB lineage: Bacteria > Pseudomonadota > Gammaproteobacteria > Burkholderiales > Burkholderiaceae > Paraburkholderia. The sequence goes on along the minus strand of JBEKNG010000064.1, from coordinate 6,017 downwards.
TGCACGGGCTGCCGATCGGTGTGAAGGACCTGTTCGACACCATTGATTTCCCTACCGGCTACGGCTCGCCGGTCTATGGCGCTCACCGCCCGCGGGCGGACGCGGCTTCCGTCGCTCTGTGCCGCGAGGCTGGCGCGTTGGTAATGGGAAAGACAGTCACGACCGAATTCGCCTATTTCTATCCCGGAGCCACCCGTAACCCACATGACTTGACGCGCACGCCAGGCGGATCGTCGAGCGGCTCGGCAGCGGCGGTTGCCGACAACATGCTGCCGTTGGCGCTGGGTACTCAGACAGCGGGTTCGGTCATCCGGCCCGCCGCGTATTGCGGCGTAGTCGGCTATAAGCCGAGTTCTGGGCGCGTTCCCCGTGCTGGCATCAAGAGCATCTCGGAGGCGCTCGATACGCCGGGAGGATTTGGACGTTGCGTGCGCGACGTGGCGCTGCTCGGTGCTGTGCTCACCGGTGACGCGCGGCTCAGTACCAGCCCGGATGAATCAGCCGCACCACGTATTGGCCTGTGCCGAACGCCTGATTGGCCCTATGCGGAAGCGGACACGCAACGTGCGTGGGACACGGCAACTGCCGCACTAACGCATGTTGCGCCAGTGCTCGCAGACGTCGCGCTACCAGACGATGTGCCGGATCTGGCGGCGTTGCAAAAGGAGGTCATGGCATTTGAAATGTTCCGTGCGCTAAGCGTTGAGCGGCTGCATCACCGGGATCAGCTTAGCCTTCAATTGCAGGCTCAACTGGACAGCGGCAGCGTGATTTCCGGTGGCGCACACGCGGCGAACCTCGTGCATACCGAACGTGCAAAACATCGCATTGACGCCTTGTTCGACCAGTTTGACGTGCTGCTCGCGCCCAGTGCAGCGGGTGAAGCGCCCGTTGGCGTCGACGCAACCGGCGATCCGCTGTTTTGCCGCGGCTGGACTTTGCTAGGACTGCCCTGCGTGCATTTGCCGTTCACGCGTGGCAGCAACGGGCTCCCAGTAGGACTGCAACTGGTCGGCCGCTGGGGTGAGGACCATCGTCTGCTTTCGAGCGCGCAGTGGATTTACGACAGACTGACGCAATGAGCGCGGCTCGTAACGCGCTTGCCTGTTCTCGCGGCCGCGCGCCGTCAACCAGGAAGGTTCATGGTGCGGACCACTCAATAGAAGGAACACGATAGATGCACGTCCACCTGGAAAATACGACCTCCAAGCCCCGCCCGTTCTGGCTCACGCCTGAACTCGTCGACGCCGCGCACTCAAGCAATGCCGCGCTGCCGGGCGAAGTGCGGTTCACCGTCGGTAGCGATCTGGAAGACTTCGCCGACAGCTTCTCGACTGCGACAGTGCTCGTTACATCGTCGGGCGTCATTTGCGATCCGCGGTTTCCGCGCGGTGATCTCGCCGCGGCTGCGCCCAATCTGCGATTCATTCACCTGATCGATGCAGGCGTGGAAGACGTCATGCCGTTGAACTGGCTGCCGGCGAACGTCCAGCTGGTCAACAACAGCGGGGTACACGTAGAGAAGGCACGCGAATTCACGATCATGTCGTTGCTCGCACTCAACGCGCGCCTCCCGGAAATAGTGTGGAACCAGCGGCTGGCGCAATGGGAGCAGGTTTTCACACCGCTCATTCGAGGAAAATCGCTCCTGGTCATTGGGCTTGGTGACATGGGACAGGCAGCAGTGGCGGCTGGCCACACACTCGGCATGAAAGTCTTTGGCGTACGGCGTTCGGGCGTGAGTGTAGCTGGCGTCGAGCGTGTTTATCTGCCGGATCAACTCCACGAGGCAGTCGAATTAGCTGACTTCATCGTGATCGCTACGCCCTTGACTTCCGGTACGCGGAACCTCGTTAGTCGCTCAGTTCTGGAAGCGGCGAAGCCATCGGCAGCATTGCTGAATATTGGACGAGCGGACGTTCTGGATCATGGTGCGCTCGTCGACTTGCTAAAGACTGGCCAACTGAGCGGTGCGATATTGGACGTGCTGCCGCAAGAGCCGCTGCCCCCATCGTCAGAGCTATGGTCCTGCCCGAACCTGATGATCAATCCCCATGTAGGTGCGGACGACCCGACCACTTACATGACAGAAACGATGCGATTGCTTTTTGCCAATTTGCAACAACACCTTACCGGTCGGCCGCTTCAAAATGTCGTGGATCGGATGAGGGAATACTAGGAGGCTGACCTGCTGCGACGGTTAGGCAGCAGGTCAGCCGCGATCTGGTGTGGCGGCGTGTGTGCCGTCCAGCTTGAACACGCTGACCACCTGCGCCAGATTGCCGGCCTGGCCCTGCAGGGATTCGGCCGCCGCCGCGGCTTCTTCCACCAGCGCCGCGTTTTGCTGCGTCACTTCGTCCATCTGGCTCATGGCTTTGTTGATCTGTTCAATCCCGACGCTCTGTTCCTCACTGGCGGCGGTGATCTCGCCCATGATGTCGGTGACGCGTTGCACGCCGGTCACGATCTCCTTCATCGTGGTCCCTGCCTGGGTCACCAGTTTGCTGCCCACATCGACCTTGTTCACCGAGTCGTCAATCAAAATTTTGACTTCCTTGGCCGATGCTGCGGAGCGTTGTGCCAGGTTTCTGACTTCGGCTGCGACCACCGCAAAGCCCCTGCCATGTTCCCCGGCACGAGCGGCTTCCACTGCCGCGTTCAACGCGAGGATATTGGTCTGAAAGGCGATGCCTTCGATCACGCTGATGATGTCGACAATCTTAGTGGCTGAGGCGTTGATCGAGCCCATCGTGTCGACGACCTGCAAGACGACTGCGCCACCCTTGAGCGCCACTTCGGAGGCCGATACGGCCAACTGGTTCGCCTGCCTGGCATTGTCGGCATTCTGCTTGACCGTACTGGTCAGCTGTTCCATCGCGGCGACGGTCTCTTCGAGCGAACTCGCCTGTTCTTCGGTGCGGGAGGACAGATCCTGGTTGCCGCTCGCAATCTGGCTCGATGCGGTCGCAATCGTTTCAGTGCCTACGCGCACTTCGCCAACGATCCGTTTCAGACTTTCATTCATCTCCTTGAGGGCTTGCAGGAGTTGGCCGGTCTCGTCCTTGGTCTGCACGACGATGCGACTGGTCAGATTACCGGACGCGACCGTCCGGGCGACGCGCACCGCTTCGTGCAAGGGGTGGGTGATCGAGCGTCCGATTACATAAGCGAAACCGATACCGATCAATACACCTGCCAACCCCAACCCGAGCATCAGATTGCGGGCCGACTCGACGTTTTGCCGGGTTTCCGTGCCGTCGGCATCTGTTAGCTTCTTCTGCAGATCCACGATGGCCGTAATGTGTCGCTCGAGTCCATCCAGAACTGGCAGGGTCTCGCCACTCATCATGCTGGCAGCCTCATCCCGCTTGCCCTCTGCCAGCAACTTCGCGACGTTGCTGAAGGAGGTCACATACGCCGCGCGGGTTGCCTTGATCTGCGCTAGCAGCGCTTTTTCTTCGGGCTCGTAAGCGAGCTTGTCAAGCGTGTCGAGCGCCTCGTCGATGGTCTTCTTGTTGGCGTCGATCGATTGATAAATCTCGCTGACCTTGTCCTTGTCGCTCGTGATAAACAGCTCCATGGTCCGCTGGGCATTGGCACGGGTCATGGCATTGATGGTTTGCGCCGCATCTGTCTCGACCCAGTCCGTGTCGATGATCCTGTCGTTGATTTCACCGATGCCGGCTAAACGGATGATGCCAACAACAATCAACGTCACCATCGGCAGCATGACAAGCCCGAAGCCAACGCCCAGGCGAGCACCAATTTTCATGTTCGTCAGACTCATTTCATTTTTCCCGGTTATTGCACGTTGTCGTCCACTTCAAGTGCCGTTTGTAACGTCAATTCGGTGCTGCAAATAAAAAAGCGCCACGTGGAACCCATCGGAAGAGACGGGTTCCACGTGGCTATTCAGGCATGGGACAACGCGCGGGGCCGTCCGCCTGCATGACCGCTCAGCAAAGCAGACAGGCCCCTGGCGTTTCAGGAGTGCGCCCAGTTATGCACCGATTTGTCGCTCACCGCGAGCTTCGATGCAGCTTAGAAGCGAGCACGCAAGCCTGCTGTGAGCGCGACCTGCTTGTCGTTGGCCGACGGTGCCAATCCGTTGATGTCAGCGGTAAATGTGGTGCCACCGCCACTCACGTGCTGGAACTGGCCTTCGACGTACACATCCGTACGCTTGGACAGCGAGTAGTCCAGCAGCAGGTTGGCCTGGTTCCACTTCGGGCTTGACGCGCCAGAGAGGCTGGAACCGCCGTCCGTGAACGTGTACGAACCAATCAAAACGAGCTCTGGTGTCAGGCTGTAATGCGCGCTGACTTCGTAGTTGTCAAAGCGCAGGCTCGAGCTCGCGAAATCGATCGACGTGCTGCTGGTGTTATTGATCCCCGTTGCATTTTCCAGTTTCGTTTCCGTGTATACGAAACCTACCCTCGCCGGACCGAACACATAGTTCAAACCGGCACCGAAGGTACGTTGCTGACCGGCGCTAAACGTCGAGTCGCTGGAGCTCACCTGGCCAGACGTCAGATAGGAGTCTGTCGCGCCAGTCAGATTGGTGGCAGTACCGCCATTGTTGATCTGCAGGTAAGACGCCGCGAAACGCAACGGGCCATTGTTATACGAAGTCCCGAAGCTATACGCCCGGTTGTTGGAGAAGCCGCCGGCCGCGTTTGAAAAGCCGTACAGGCTACCGAACTGCCAGCCTTTGTAGTTCGCGCTCGTGAACTTCACCGAATTGTTAATCCGCATCGTGTTCTCGAGATTGTCGTTATCGTACGGGTGCCCGAAGAACACGCCGCCGGTAGAGGTGGCGGCAGCGGCCAATGGCGCAAGGTAATCGATCATCGCATCATATTGGCGGCCGAGCGTCACCGTACCGAACTGGTCGCTCGACAGACCGGCGAACGCCTGCCGGCCGAACAGCAGACCGTGCTGGCCAAGGGCGCCGTTGGTGAGAGTGAAGCCGTTTTCCAACGTGAAGATAGCCTTGAGTCCGCCACCCAGATCTTCCGTACCACGCATCCCGAAACCGTCCGGGTTGATGCTGGCGTTTGTCATTGCAAAGTTGCTGTGCCCAGCGGTCGAACCCGCTACCTTTTGGTTCGACACATAAGTCAACCCCACATCGATGAAGCCGTACAACGTGACACTGCTTTGCGCATGCGCCGCGGTTGCAAACATGCACGTCAGGACCGCTGATAGAAGAGTCTTCTTCATTATGATTTCCACGAGGGTTAAAAATTCGATGGGTCTTTCGGAGGTCAGAAGACCGTGCAACTGCATGTGTTTCATCGAAAACAGCAGGCTTGAGCGGTCATCCGGTGCCGTCTTTCCCAAGGCATTCAGGTCGTTACTGGCTTCCATGCAACGCCGGCCCAGCCTCTCAATCCGCAGGCAGGACAAAGTGATGCAGGTGATGCTATTGGTGGCTCGCCGATTTCTGGCCCAGGGCGGGAGAATCGCATTGGTGCGTTCAAGCAGTGCCGAGTAATGTTCGGCGGGTATCCACCCCTTCCGTTGAATATGTGACGCGCAGGCGAATTGATGCCCGATCAGGACTCCTATGAGGGGTTCGACGCTGCCGCGGCGAGCAGCCAGTACTTGCTATCTATTCTTGCGACGTGAGATCGAAATCTTGTACCGCCTAATCACAGTCAGTACGCGAAATTCACTCTTCATACGTATATCGGCTCAGGCTGGACTGAGCGCAGAGCAAAAGATGAAAAACTATCTTTCCGATGGAGTAATTGCCAGTCTGTCTGCCGGCTGCGGCCTGACATTCCCGGCTTCGCCATTGGCGCTGCCGCGCCAGCGTGGCGACTAACGCGCTTTAGCATGAGGCAGGCCTCGCCAAGTTCCACGACAGGCCCGGCCAGGCAAACGGCTATTTCGATGAGAGCACTGTTCAGGAATCTCGTTGAGCAGTATCCGTCAGCGGAACCCGTCGGCGTAGTTCTCCGCGGCTAGATGTCGACGATTTTTCGCAGTAAGGCGTAGGAAACACGCCAGTG
>JBEKNG010000063.1:0-13274 GCA_049523075.1 Paraburkholderia sp. | reverse complement strand
CGCGTCGGTCGAGGCGGCTCGTGCGGGCACCCACGGACGGGGTTTCTCGGTGGTGGCCGAAGAGGTCCGTACACTCGCCCATCGGAGCGCGAGCGCCGCGGGCGAAATAAAAGGCCTGATCGTCGATTCGCTGCAGCGCGTCGAGCACGGCTCATCACTGGCGACACGCGCCGGCGCGGCCATGCGGCACGTTGTCGGCCATGTGGAAGAGGTCGCCAGGTTGATCGAGCAAATCAGCACGTCAAGTGATGCGCAGAGCCACGACGTCGATCGGTTCAGTCAGGGCATGGGAAAGATGGACGCGATGCTGGAGCGTGACGTCCAGCACGTGAAGGGAGTCGCTTCGGCGTCGGCAAGCCTGCGCGAGGAGGCGCGGACATTGCGCGAGGCGATGTCGATTTTCCTCGTCGAGCACGACACGAACTAAGGTCGTCATGTTTGGCGAAACGCCGAACGGTCGAACCGCAGACGCGCGATCGGCGCGCTGATCTTCATGCTCTCGATCGCCGCGACCTACAGGGGGGCGAATACCACGGCTCCAACCTTGGCGACGTGTGTGAAGCTTCGAAAAAAGCGGTACGTCTGGTCACCGACGGTTATCTGATTTGCACCGGAACGCGTGAACTCAAGTATTTCGTCGGCCAGCGCCGTTGCAATGGTCCCATGAGCAGTCAAATCGCCTTCCTCGTCAGATGGGTCACCGATGTAGACGGAGCAGACGTCTGTGCCGTGCCGCATCATGACGAGGCACTTTCCCTTATCGAGCGAGAATTCGAGATACTCGGCGAGTGCCTGCAGTGATTCTGGCGGCTGTCCCTGCGGGCTGTCAGTCAAATCTGAAGCGGTAGCCATCGTGCCGTCCCCCGTCAAAGACGTGTGTCCTTAAACTGAAGCTTACCCTGAAGGGGGCCCTTGCTTCACTATCGGAGCCCATAGCTGGTCATGTTACTCCGCGCCCGAATTTCGCCGTTTACCACCACCTTCAAAGCGCCTCGTGACAAAGCGCCATCATCCTCTGCACCATCGTGCTTGCACCGTTCAGCTCCATCTCATTGGTGAAAAGTGCATTCACGCTAGATAGCCGAACGGCGACGCCAGCCTCCAGCAGATCCTGACTGGCAATCTTCAGCGCGAGTTGACCAATCAGGACCCGGTCGAGCCAGTGCATCTTCAGCCGGTTTTTCTTGAGCCACTGACGGCAACATTCCACAACATGGTCGACGCGCCATTCCTGAGTCAAGGCGTAGGATGCCGCTGCAATCGCGACGAGGAAACATAGCAAGTCGGGACGCGCACTGTCCGGCTCGGTAAATTCAGGTTTGTTCATGTTTATCGGCCTGCCTACTATCGTTACCCAACGACCGCACATATGGGCGTGAGCATGAGAATCAATATCGGTGAACATTCGACGGCTCAGGTTGCTTAACCGTTGTCCGTTGTCCATGGTCGGGCCCCGCCTACTGTGAGCCAAACAGTGCGTTCCATGCGGAAGTCTAAACTCGCTCGCACTTTATGGCGGATTACGTTCCTTTTCAGACCTTCCGCGTTATCTACCGTAATCATGCGTTACCGAACGGGTACAGCTGTAGCACCCGTCGCGAGGCATGTCTTTTATACTGCGAACCGCAGTCCGTCATCTAGCGCACAAGTGTGATCTTCGCAGGCACACCGCTGCGCCCATCCACACACGAGTTACTTACACATGAAAGCAAGTCGCACCAGGTTTGCCCTCTTGAGCGCCGCGCTGGCGCTCGCCACGATCGGAACAGCCAACGCAGCCGGTTGCATCAAGGGCGCGGTCGTCGGCGGTGTCGCCGGTCATTACGCCGGACATCACGCCGTGATTGGAGCAGTAGGCGGTTGCCTCGTCGGCCGGCACCTTGCCAAACAGCACGCGCAACAACAGGCCCAGCAGCAGGCGGCTTTGCACCAGTCGGTACAGCCGCATTAACCCGTTCGACCCAGCACGCCCGTTGACCGCCGCCGGAGCCATCCGCAGCCGGTTTTTTTGACTATGTTCTGACGAAATGGTGCCTCATTTTCAGGCATCGGTATAATACGGGCCTTCTCCTCTCGAACGGTACCCGCTCATGAGCCGCTTACTCTGTCTGATCATGCTGTCGCTGGGCCTGGTACAGATGGCAGCGGCCGATGAGAACGGCCAGGACCGCATCTCAGACTACCTGACGCAGAAGTTCGGCGTTGCCCGGGCGAAGGCCGAGCAGATCTCGGACGCCGTCCAGTCCGCGGCTACCAAGTACTCGCTGCCGCCAGCGCTCCTGCTGGCCATTATCTCGATCGAATCGCGCTTCAAGGAAAAGGCCAAGGGTCCGCGTGGTGCCACGGGCCTGATGCAGGTGGTGCCGGCCGCCCATCGCGGGCTGCTGAGGAACGTCAAGGACCTCACCGAGCCTGGCGCGAACATCGAAGCGGGTTCCGCCATCCTGCACGGCTATATGCAGTCGGCCGGCGGCGACTTGAACCAGGCGCTGAAGAGCTATGGCGGCTCGCTCGCTTACGCGCAAAAGGTGAGCATGCGGGTCGAGGCGTTTGCGCCGGTGGTCGCGAGGCCGGACGACGCGTCGTCTTCCGCCGCGCAAACCGCTGCGTGCGACGCCCACGCAACCGACGACTGCCCGGCGCCGGCAAGCAGCGCACGCGCGTTTTACATTCGGTCGGCGAGCACCGAGGCCGGAGCGGCCTCGCTCGGCTTGTCGGCTGCAGCGCCGGCTTCGGCGCCTTGACGGCGTCGTCGCACTCATCCGGCCACCGGTCTTCGCCCGGTCAGCGTGGGCTACGCTGACAAAATCCCTACAAAGCTTTTTGTATCAACGCGTTAAGTCGACTGCGGTTGGTTTTCGCTCCGCCTGGCAACCGCTCTACAATGCATGCCATTCGACGTTAAGTAGCCCGCCTCCCAGAATCATGCGTACCTCATTTTCCAAAACCGCAGCGTCGCTGCTCGGATTGCTCGTGCTCGCCGCTTGTTCGAGTGCGCCACAGCCAAAGTTTCAGCAGGAACAGTTCGATACGGGCGCGAGCCCCTTCGCCCGCAATTTCAACGCAAGCACCACCGACACCTGCGAAGCCGCCCGCCGCGCACTGCTGAGCCAGGGTTACATGACGACGTTGACGCATCCCGATAGCGTCGACGGCACGAAGAATTTCCAGCCCACCGGCGATTCGCATGTCGTGGTGGAATTTCACGTTGTGTGCACGCCGGGCGAAGAAACCAGCGATACGAGCATCGTCTACGTGAACGCGGTGCAGAACGGCTTTGCGCTGAAGAAAAGCGATACTTCGGCGAGCGTCGGCCTGAGCGTGCTCGGTTCGGTATCGCTGCCGATCCGCTCGAATAACGACGAGATGGTGAAGATATCCAGTGAGACGATTCCGTCGGGCACGTTCTACGATCGCTTTTTCTCGCTGGTGAATCACTATTTGCAGACGGTCGTGCGAACCATGCCGGTCAAGTCGAGTGATGTGGTCAGCATGCCGCTTCCGGCTGCCGCCCCCGCGCCTGTGGTGCCGCCCCCGATTCTGGCGACTACGCGTGTGGTGGCACCGCCCTTGAGCGCGCTGAACGAGCCGCCGGTTTTAACGCCGGTAGCGCCTGCTGTGCCGGATGCGTTAGGCCGCTCCGACATGACGCAGCCTGCCACCGCCCCCGGCCTGACCCAGTAACAGCGCGCAACGAGGCGCGGCGCTGTCCCGTCAGCCGCTATTCCCACCCAGCGAGTTGCGGTCGCCAGCGCACATACTGCACTGCGCCAATGCGAGCACATTGGTGTCGGGCGATGTAGGCAGCCAGTACGCGCGACTTCAACCGCAACTGTTGCTATTTAGTCAAAAACTACACAGTAGTGCACCGTCCAGGCATAAAGTTAAAGTGATTTGTGAAGTTACTTGTGCAGTGCGGGGGGTGCAATGAAACGCAGAACAGCACGACAGCTTGTCCGTCTTCTCTCAGACATCAGACATTCTGCCCATTGCAGTACGTTGAGAGCCGCGGCGACCAACCGTGCCATGGAACTGGCGGAGGAGGAAGCCGATGAATCGTCCGCCTCGGAAAGCGCCGATGATACGCGCGACATCGCGCAGGACGAACGCATGTGGAGAGGATCATGAGAGCCGCCAGTGAGCAGTCCCTGCGCTTCCTCGTCGAAAAGTGGCTCGCGCCGGGGCCGTCGATTCCCGTTCGCGTGACTGAATTCAGCCGCACACGCACGGGTCGCAGACGCTACGTGCGGGTCGAAACGGCTCTCGCAGCGGGTGCGCGGGGCCTGTTCTTCTTCAGGCACGACGACGGTTGCTGGTGCGTGTTTCCCCCCACGGTGGATAGCCGCAACGTGGCGAACGAGGCCGTAAGTGCGCGACTGGCGATGGCGGGGGGGTGAATAGAGCGGTTTTGCTGTTTGTCCGTCGCCGCAAGGGCGACTGGCTGCGCCAACCCGCGGCCTGAGGATACGGCCGATGCCGCCTTGCAAAAGAGGTCTCCCGACACTGCAGGAAACCGCCAGCCTGCTGCGCAATCTCGTCCAAATCACGAGGCCGTAGGCCTGTCACCGTGATGCCAATAGCCCGTGCAAACTAACCGAAGGGACAACGAAATAAACCTGTCTCCCGGAAAATACATATGGGGTTATATGGGATGACAAAGCCGGAGCATCGCGCTCTGGTCTTTTTCATGGGCGCAGAAAGCCGCCTGCGCATAATGAATTGGCGCGGCGGGATGCCCATGTCCAGGGTATATAACTAGCACTACGTACCAATCAGGTTGGCCCGTTGGATTGGCCTGTTGGGTCGCCCTACCGGGTCGACGTTTCGGTGAAGTCTTGAGGGTGGCCGCACGGGGTGAGGACCCCGCGCCTGCGTAGCGGCTGGTGCTGTCTTGCGTCGAGACCTGGCGCTTGCCTGCCAGAACCTGACTGCCGCAGGCGGGAGGAATATTAGGACGCGTCTGCCGCGAGGCCGCGGTTGATGACTTCGGTCAGGAGGCCAGTCATGCCGTCCGGATGAGCAGCAGCCTGCTCCTGCAACTGAGCGACGAGTTCCGCGTTGAGCTTGCAGGCGAACGGCACGAGTCCTTGCGCCTGATCGAGCTTGCGTTGTTCACGGCGGTCAAGCGCCGGCGCGGCAGCGGAGGCTTTGCCGAAGCGGTCGGCGGTCGCCAGCTTCATCGAATTGGTCAGTTTGAGGGCCTTGTTCTTCTCAAGGTCGGTTTTTTTCATCGCCATACGGAATGCCTCTGCATGATAGGTAATCCCGCATTGTACGCATCGCGCCGCCTTGTTACTCAGGGGCGGGGCCCAGCGGGGTGAAACGGCGTTTCGACCGGCGAGGCGCGCTCGCTCGCCACGCTGTCCATCAAGGCACGCATACGTTGCCAATGGGTGCCTTCCCAGAACACGCGGCGGCACACGTCGCAGGTGACGAACTGGGTGTGCCGCTCGAATACACCTTCCGGCGCGCGGCCAGCCACCTCGTCCTTCGGGATGCGTCGCAGCGGCACGTTGCAGGTGAGGCACAGGCGAAACGGGCGCGCGCTGCCGGCCAGATCGAGCCGGTCGAAAATCTCGCGCAATTGGGCCTTGGGTTTGAGCGTGCGCACGTAGCAGCCGTGGGTGATGGTGCGCCGTTTGAGCAGCTCGCGGTCGCGGGTGAGCACGATGCGATGTTCGGCAGAAGCCAGCACTTCGATGTCGGCGTCCGGGTAATGGTTGTCATAGAGCGTGTCAAAGCCCGCGAGCCGTAGCAGTTGCGCGAGGCCGCCAAGATGGGCGTCGGCGATGAAGCGCATCACCCGCAAAGGACGCTCGCGCACGCGCAGCAACGGCTGGATATCGAGCGCTTCGAACTTCGGATACACCGCCACACGGTCGCCGTCCGCCAGTTGCCGGTCGAAGCCGACCGACTCGCCGTTCACCAGGATCAATTCGACTTCCGTGTGCGGCACGCCGAGCGCTTCGATCATGTGCTTGGCGGTCGCGGCGTGCGCGCAGACGCAACTGAACGCGCGCCGGCGTAGCGGCCGGGCGAGAAAATCGTTCAGCTCCTCATAGAAGCGGAATGTCGCGGTGACCATTGTGTCAGTATGGCACCGTGTTTCGTGCCGCGCTGACTGCACATGTCACGTGGCTATGCTTTACTTGCGGTTCTTTTGAAGATTGGAGCGAGAGATGGACATCGGTTTTATCGGTCTTGGCGAGATGGGCGTCGCGATGGTTCGGAACATGCTGAAAGCGGGCCACACGGTTCGGGTCTGGAACCGTTCGCCGCAGCGCGCCGAGGCACTGGCCGCGGACGGGGCGACGGTAGTGGGTTCGCCAGCTGAAGCGTTCACTGGCGACGCCGTGTTTTCGATGCTCGCCGACGACGCGGCACTATGCGCGGTGATCGACGCGCAATTGCTGGAACACGCACCGCGTGGGCTGATTCACGTGAATATGGCGACGATTTCCGTCGCGCTGGCCGAAGAGCTGGCTCATGCGCATGCCTTGCGCGGCCTGCACTACGTGGCCGCGCCGGTACTGGGACGTCCGGACGTCGCGGCAGCGGGCAAGCTGACCATTGTGGCGGGCGGCCCGGCGGAGGCAATCGACCGGGTGCAGCCGGTGTTCGATGCGATCGGCCAGAAGACGTGGCGCATCGGTTCGCTGCCGCAACAGGCGAATGTCATGAAGCTCGCGGCCAATTTCATGCTCGGGTCAGCGGTCGAAACGCTCGGCGAGGCGGCGAGCCTCGTCACGGCGCATGGCGTCGCGATGCAGGATTTTCTCGACGTGATCACGGCGGGCATGTTCCAGGGGCCTGTCTATCAGGGCTACGGCAAGTTGATCGCGGAGCGGCGCTATGAGCCGGCGCTCTTCAAGGCGCGTCTCGGCCTGAAGGACGTGCGCCTCGCGCTGGCCGCCGCCGATGCGGTGTCGACGCCGATGCCGGTGGCGAGCGTCGTGCGCGACAGTCTGATCGAAGCGATCGCGCACGGCGACGGCGAGAAAGACTTCGCGGTGCTCGGACAAGTGTCGGCGCGCCGCGCTGGGCGTTGAGAGTTCGCGCGGCGGGGCGGTTGGACCCGCCGGCCGCAGCGTAGGCCGAGGGCGGGCATAATGCCTGTCCCGCCATTTCCTCACCGCGTCGATCATGAGCCTGCATACCTGGTGGCTGTTTGTTGCCACCGTCTTCGTCGTTTCCGCCATTCCCGGTCCGAATATGTTGCTCGTCATGACGCACGGCGCGCAGCACGGGCTGCGCCGCTCGAGCGCCACGATGGCCGGATGCCTGTCGGCGCTGGTGTTGATGCTGTCGGTATCGGCGGCCGGGCTGGGCGTGTTCCTCGAAGCGTGGCCGGCCATGTTCAACGTGCTACGGATGATCGGCGCCGCCTATCTGGTCTATCTCGGCGTCAAGTCATGGCGCGCGCCTGCCGACGAGGCCGCAATGCACGATCCTGACAAACTCGCCGCGAAACCGGCGCGCTCGCGCTTTGCGCTCTTTCGCAACGGCTTTCTGGTTGCCGGCAGCAATCCCAAGGCGATCCTGTTCGCCGCGGCTTTGCTGCCGCAGTTCATTGACGCCGGCCGCCCGACGCTGCCGCAGTTCGGCGTGCTTGTCGCCACCTTCGCGGTGATCGAGGTGAGCTGGTATCTGGTTTATGCCGGCTTCGGCACCCGCATCGGCGCCAAGCTGAAGAGCCGCAATGTCGCAAAGGCGTTTAATCGTCTGACGGGCGGCGTGTTCGTCGGCTTCGGCGCAATGATGGCGCTGGTGCGCCGCTAGCGACCCCGGGTTTGGCTGGCGGCCGGCGCGTCCCTACTGGACAGGAAATACATCTGCAACTAGGAGATGTTTTTGTGTTGCGTAAACGCAACGATGAGGGTCTACCCTGATTATGATGTTGCGCCGCACCAAACGTTTTGCTAGTATTTGTCTTGTCTCCTCCATGTCTCCTCTGATATGGATTCAGCCCGCCCATATAGGCGGGCTTTTTTTTCGTCCTGCGTTTCTGCGTTTCCTGCGGTGCTTCATGCCATTGCGCGGGCTGCTTCGCTCGCGGAATTGTCGCGTATTAAAACTTATACGAAACTGCGAGGAACGAGGTGATCGGATCGGCCTTGAACTCTGCGTTGCTTAAGGCGGGTATTTGAAATGAAAAAAGCCGGCTTATGAAAGCCGGCTTTCAGGTTGGATGACAGCAAAGCGCTGCCTGGCGGAAGGGGCTTAGCGCTTCAATCCGCTGTTTTCGGCCGCGCCGATCGCGAGGTTCATGCACTGGATGGCGGCACCCGATGCGCCCTTGCCGAGATTGTCGAGACGGGCGACGGTGACAAAGCGCTCTTCGTTGCCGAACACGAACAGGTCGACGCGGTTAGTGTCGTTATTCGCCTGCACGTCGAGGAAGCCGCCGTCGAGATTGGCCTCGGTATCGAACGGGGCGACGCGCACGAACGCTTCGCCCGCATAGTACTCGGCGAACAGCGCAAGTACGTCTTGCGGCGTGGCCTTCTTTGCCAGCTGGTTCGGGGAGAAGTACGTGGTGACGGCCAAGCCCTTGTAGAAGTCACCGACGATCGGTGTGAACACCGGTGCCGACTTCAGACCGGTATGGGCCGCCATCTCCGGCAGGTGCTTGTGCGTGAGACCCAGCGCATAGGGGCGCGGGCTCTTCAGCTTGTCGTTGCCGCCTGCCTCGTAGTCCGCGATCATCTTCTTGCCGCCACCGCTGTAGCCGGTGATCGAATAGCTGTGCGCGGCGAACTCGGGCGTGACCACCCCAGCTTCGACGAGCGGACGCATGGCCAATACAAAGGCAGAGGCATGACAGCCCGGCACGGCGATGCGTCTGGCGGTGCGCAGGCGCTCGCGTTGCGAGCGAGCCAGTTCCGGCAAACCGTAAGCCCAGTCCGCGCTGGTACGGAACGCTGTGCTCGCGTCGATCAGCACGGTGTGGTCGTTCGCGACGAGCGAAGCCGACTCGCGCGACGCCACATCCGGCAGGCACAGGAACGTGACGTCCGACGCGTTGATGAGACGACGGCGCTCCTCGAGATCCTTGCGCTTCGCTTCTTCGATACGCAGGATTTCCACGTCGGCGCGTTGCGACAGGTATTCGAAAATCTTCAGGCCGGTTGTACCTTCCTGGCCGTCGACAAATACTTTCGTGCTCATCTCAATCTCACTGGCTTGCGGGAATACGGGGGCGCCGGAAGGCGCCGGAACGTCATTTTAAGACCGGATGGCGGCATGCGTGCGCAAACATCGTCGAAAAACGACGTTGCGCCGTCGAAATGACATTGAGATGACGGTTTTATGCGGCAGATGCCATCCGTTGAGGACGGGTTCGCGGCGCTACTGCGGTGATTTGGGTGCCTTAATCGCCAGCACCGGCCGCCGCCGGCTGACCTCAGTGGCCCGCGATCCAGCGCGCGGTCACTGCCGCAACACGCGCTCCGAACTGCTTCGCGGTTTCGAGATCGCCCGGCGGCGGCGCTTCTTCCGGCGAAGCATCGGCGGGCGACTGCGTGAGCAGACCGGTAAAGCCGCCCACGTAATTCGGATCGTTGCGCGTTGCCGCCTTGGTGTTGGCCGGCATCATGCCTAAGCCGACCCAGATCATGCTGTGCTGCATGGCCAAGGTGACGAAGTACTGGATGGTGGAGAATTTGTCGCCGTTCATCGTCGCGGAGTTGGTGAAGCCTGCCGCGATCTTGTCTTTCCATTTCTGGCCGAACCAGGACTTCGAGCTCGCATCCGCGAATTTCTTGAAGTCGGCGGAGGGACCACCCATGTAGGTCGGCGCGCCGAAGATGATGGCGTCGGCGGCGTCGAGTTCGGCCCAGCCGGCATCATCCAGCTCGCCAACTGCAATCAGCTTCGCATCCGCGCCGGCGCCAAGCGCGCCGCCAAGTACGGCCTCGGCGGCTTTCTTCGTATGGCCGTAGCCGCTGTGGTACACAATGACAATCTTCGACATGAAATTCTCCATGTGGGTTGACTGCAGAAATGAGACCGGCGTCACGGAATCCGTATCACCGCGACGCGCGTCCTAGCGTCCGTAGTTGACCACCATTCGTGCGCTGCCGAGGGTTGCGGTGCCGATCTCGTGATCGAACATCAGCGCCGGCCGGCCTTGGGCGAGTCGAAGATCGGTGGTGTTCAGCGCATATACCGTGATCACGTAGCGATGCGGTTTGCCAGTCGGTGGACAGGGGCCGCCATAGCCGTCGATGTCGAAGTCGTTGTGTGCCTCGACGGCGCCGATCTTCTTCACGTAGCCCGAGGCGCTCGCATTTTCGGGCAAGCGGTCGATATTGGCGGGGATCTGCGCCACCGCCCAGTGCCACCAGCCGGGGCCCGGCGCATCGGGGTCGAAGATGGTGACTGCGAAACTGCGCGTGCCTTGCGGCGCGTCATGCCATGACAGTTGCGGCGAGCGGTTGGCGCCTTTGCAATCGTCCTGGTCGAAGACCTGGGCGGCGTCGACGGTGCCGCCATCGTGGAAGCTGGTGCTCGTCAGCGCAAAGGGGCCCTCGGCGAGCGCCCGTGGTCCGTGTGCGATGGCCATTGCGATGCTGAGCATCGCAATGGCCAAAGACGGTGTTCGGGAACGTGGCGAAGCAAGTGAAACGACCAGGCAACGCGAGCGCATTTGCCGATTCTCCAGTGTCGACGGAAGTTAGTGCAGCGCACTTACGCCCGTGCCATGCAAGATTGTTGCGAGGGTCGCGAACGATCATCCTCACGTTCATTATTGTCCCTATTTTGCATCCCGCGGTCGAATCAAGTCTAACATTTGGTCTGTTGCAACTTGGCGGCGGCGCTCAAGCGGGGCCGGGGCGGCTTGAAATGGGCTATAGTCGGATGAATGCACGCGTGGGCTGGGTCGCGCGCAAGTTCAACAAATTTAAAACCTGGAACCTAGAATTCAAGAATGATGCATGGCCGAAGTTTCGGAGAGCGTGTTATCAGGCGAAGGGAGAGCAATGCCAGATCCAGTCAGGGTTGTCGTGGCCGATGATCATCCAGTGATTTTGTTCGGCGCGGAGCATGCGCTGCTCAAGTTTCCTGGCATTCAGGTCGTTGCACGTGCACGCCAGTCAACTGAACTCATCAAGGTGTTGCAGACCGTCCCTTGCGATGTGCTGGTGACAGATCTGGCGATGCCTGGCGGACAGTACGGCGATGGTTTGCCGCTGATCGGCTACTTGCGTCGTAATTTCCCCACTCTGCCGATCGTCGTATTGACGATGCTGGAGAATGCGGCGCTGCTCAAGCGGCTGAGCGAACTCGGAGTCACGTCGGTCGTCAACAAAGCGGACGATCTGAGTCATATCGGACTCGCGGTTCAGCACGTCAGCCGCAATATCGAGTACATGAGTCCGTCGGTCAGGGCTTCGCTCGATACGCTGCGCATGAATGCGGGCGGCAAGAGCGACGAGGTGATTCTGTCGAAGCGCGAGCTGGAGGTGGTGCGGCTGTTCGTATCCGGCATGACCATCAAGGAAATCTCGGAGCAGTTGAACCGCAGTATCAAGACCATCAGTACCCAGAAGAACACCGCCATGCGCAAGCTTGGCATTGATCGAGATTCCGAACTGTTTCAATACGCGCAAAGCAATGGACTATTGAATCTGTCGTCGTATTCGACGGGCGAGCGCGGCGACGTGTCTTGATGAGACTCGGCCCGCTTCAGGCGGCTGGGGTATGACGTATAAAAAAGGGCTGCCTGTCGACAAGACAGGTGGCCCTTTTTAACAACAACCGTCAGGACTGGGACCGGACCGCTTTGGGTGACCCTGGCTCAGTCCGCGGGGTCCGGCTTACTGCGGCGATGCGGTCGCGCCGCCGTGCGCGGCCGACCACTCGGCCGGTGCGTGCAGGAATTTCTCGACTTCGTCGAGCGTCTTCGTGTCGAAGTAGCCGTTTTCCTTGGCGACGCGCAGCACGTCCCACCACGTAGCGAGCGCGTGCAGATCGACGTTAATGTCTTTCAGCACCGACACGCTTTCCTTGAAGATGTTGTAGTGGAACAGCACGAAGCAATGGTCTACCGTCGCGCCGGCGGTACGCAGCGCGTTGATGAAGTTGATCTTGCTGCGGCTGTCGGTGGTCAGGTCTTCCACCAGCAGCACGCGCTGGCCTTCCGTCAGCAGGCCTTCGATCTGCGCGTTACGGCCGAAACCCTTCGGTTTCTTGCGCACGTATTGCATCGGCACCATCAGGCGGTCGGAGAGCCATGCCGCGAACGGGATACCGGCGGTTTCGCCGCCAGCGACCGCGTCGATCTGTTCGTAGCCGACGTCGCGCAGGATGGTGGCCTCGGCCATTTCCATCAGACCGCGCCGCACGCGCGGATATGAGATCAGCTTGCGGCAGTCGATATACACCGGGCTCGCCCAGCCGGACGTGAAGATGTACGGTTTTTCCGCGTTGAAGTGAACTGCTTGTACTTCCAGCAGCATCTTGGCGGTCGTGTCGGAGATCGTCTGGCGATCGAAGCCTGTCATGGGCGGATCCTTGAGTGAGAGCGGGGAAGGCGCGGGCGCGGTGGCCCGGTGGCGCAGCAAGCGGGGCATTCCGCGCCTGGTGGGCGGAACACGCAGCCGGTCAGTGGAGTGCGGGCCGGTTTTGCTACGCGCGTAGGCCAATATTTTACCCGATTCGGACACTTCCGAGGAGGCTGTCGTGCGTCAACACCCGTAATGACGGATACGGCGGCGGCAAGGGGAAGCGCTAGGGCGCTCCGTGCGGGAGGTGCGTTCGGACGGCACCGCCGTAGCGGCCGGAGTGACAGCCTTTTTGGCTTGCTTGTGGCCGGGACGGGCGCCGATTAAACTCACGCGAATTTTCAGGGGCAGGCGGCCCCGGCGGCGATATCGTCACCCAAGCCGCGCCCTACGGGATGCTTTCGATGACTGTCGCCTCTCCTTCCACGTCCCCCCGCGCAACCGCACAACGCGGCTATGCCGGCCGCGCCCTGCTCGCGGCAGTGCTCGGCTATGCGATGGACGGCTTCGATCTGCTAATCCTCGGCTTCATGCTGCCGGTGATCGCCGCTGACTTGCATCTTTCGTCCGGCCAGGCGGGCTCGCTCGTCACCTGGACGTTGATCGGCGCGGTAGCGGGCGGCATTCTCTTCGGCGTGTTGAGCGATTATTTCGGTCGGGTGCGGATGCTTACCTGGACCATCCTGATCTTCGCCGTGTTCACTGGCCTGTGCGCATTGGCGCAGGGTTACGCTGATCTGCTGGCTTACCGCACCATTGCCGGTCTCG